>JBOGYB010000025.1:0-9791 GCA_050696555.1 Solirubrobacteraceae bacterium
GGTGTTGTGTAACCGATGATCCGTAACGGGTCCAAGCCCCGCAATGGCCCGTTGGTCGCTATCTCCGTTCAGGGGATGAACGCGTTTGTCAGCCACCTGACCAATGGTGGGGTTTGATCGTCCAGCTGCCAGATGGTCGCCAGATATCGTCTAGATGCTGGGCTTTTCTCCGCAATTTGCGCGTTCAAAGATGACAGCAGACCCCGAGGAGGCCGCCCCGGTCAGCTAGTGTCAAGTGACACAAGTCTGGGTGTGCGGATGTGACAAGCAGGCGGATGGATTCGCTCAGAAGCGAGCGATAGCCGCCACACAGCGCTCGGCGGCTTTGCCGTCGCCGTACAGCTCCGGTCGATCCTGCGGGGTTGGTCGGTCGAGCGCAGACTTCACTCGATCGACGTCGAGATCGACGAGGGTGTTCCATCCCGTCTGCACTGTCTCCACCCACTCGGTGCTGGATCTGAGAGTCACGCACGGCACGCCAGCGAGGTAGGCCTCCTTCTGTACTCCCCCCGAATCTGTGAGCACCGCACGTGCCCCGCGCAGCAACGCTCCGAACTCGACATACCCAAGCGGCTCGTCCAACTGCACGCCTTCGAGTGACTCGAGCTTGTCCAGCAGGCCGGTGGCATGCAGTCGCGCGCGGGTACGCGGGTGAACCGGAAATATCACCGGCTCGGCCAGCGACTCCACGATTCGTACAAGCGCCGCCAAACGCACCGGATCGTCCACATTGCCTGCTCTATGGGCGGTGAGCACGATGTAGGCGCCGGGTACGACGCCCCGTCGCTTCAGGGGCTCGCTGCCGGCGGCGCCCCCGTCACGCCACCGGTACGCCAAATCCACCATCACATCCCCAGCCATCTCGATCTTCCCCTGCGCGGACTCTCTCCTCAAGTTCTCTGCCGCGGTCTCAGAGGTGCACAACAGCAGCTCGCTCATGTGATCGGTGAGGACCCTGTTGAGCTCCTCGGGCATCGAGCGGTCGAACGAGCGCATCCCTGCCTCCACGTGCACCACAGGCACGTGTCGTTGAGCCGCCGCAAGCGCGCCCGCGAGCGTCGAGTTTGTATCTCCGTACACGAGTACCGCGTCCGGCTTCGTCTCGGTAAGTAGCGGCTCGAGCGCCGCCATCATGCGCGCGGTCTGTGAAGTGTTCGACCCGCCCCCGATCCCCAGTTCGCGCTCCGGGCGAGCGAGACCCAACTCACGGAAGAACACCTCCGAGAGCGCATCGTCGTAGTGCTGTCCGGTGTGCACCAAGATCTCCTCGTGCCTCTCCCGCAACGGTCCCGATACGGCCGCGGCCTTGATGAACTGCGGTCGGTTGCCCACGACGGTGAGGATCTTCTTCACGCGTTGCAACCTATGCCTTTCTTACGCCGGCCCGCCAACATGCAAGCATCGGCGTGCCTCTCAGGCCGCGGCGCCCACTACGGAGGTCGACCAATCGATCACGGAGGTGGGTCTCACCACGTGGCGCGACAAGCCAAGCTCCTTGGGCTCCAACCCCAATGCCAAACCCACGAGCTGGGGAAGGTGCAAAACAGGCATCTCGAGCTCTCGCCCAACCGCTTTTTCGGCCAACGGCTGCTGCATGTCGAGGTTCAGATGGCACAGCGGGCACGGGGTCACCAGACAATCGGCCTCAGCGTCCACGGCGTCGCCCAGGTGGCGCCCTGCTTGCTTGAGCGAGACCTCCTTGTTCATCGTGATGATCGGGAAACCGCAGCACTTGCGCATGCCGGCGTACTCGATCACGGTGCCCCCAAGCGCGTCGATCACCTGCTCCAGGTAGTGATCGCGCGGGTGCTCCTCGTCGATGCCCAGGCGATTGCGGGGACGCACGATGTAGCAGCCGTAGAAGGGCCCAACCTTGAGGTTGGTGAGGGGGCGCTTGACGAGCGATTTCAACTTCTCGAGGCCGATCTCCTCGACGAGCAACCACAGGAAGTTCTTATTGGTAAGGCCCTTCTCGTATGAAAGACCCTCGTCGGCGAGCGTCGCATTGACGTGCGCGCGGTACTCGGCATTCGCGTCCAATCGTTCCTGGCACTCACCCTGCGCGCCTTGACATGTGGAGCAGATATTCATCATCAGCTCCGCCCCCTCCACTTGCTGGGCGAGTGCGAAAGTGCGCGCGTTCAAAGTGTCGGCGAGCTCTTGGTTGTGCTCGGCGATAACGCCCGCACCACAGCAGTTGGCACGGTCGAGTTGCACCAGCTCGATGTCGAGCAGCGGCGCGACCTTCGCCATCGAGCCGTGTAGCTCGGGAGTGAAGCCCCTGCTCACGCAGCCGGGCCAGTAGGCGACCTTCACCGGGCGCTCCCTTCCTCGGCGCCGACTGCGGTCGGCGTCTGCTCCACCTCTTCGTCCTCGCCACTCACATACAGGTTCAGCTCGTAGCGCTCGGGACGACTCTCTACCGTCTCGTAGATCTTCTTCACGGCCTTCAAGTCCTGCTTGGAGATGCTGTGTCCAAAGATGGCGACCTTCGGGTTCACCTTCCGTTTCATCACAGCTCGCAATACCACCGGCAGCGAGCTCAAGAGCTCCTTACCGGCGGCGGGATGGAACTTGCCAAACCATGAGTTGCCACCGTAGGAGCGCGGCAGCATCTCAGCCTCGTGCAACAGCCCATAATCCTTGATGAGTGTGACGATAGTTTCCTCGTGACGGTGGCCGTTGTTCTGGTCGTTGATGTGCTGGTCGGCTCCGGCGATCCGTCGCAGGCGCATGATCTGGCCCATCGGGTTGACGTCCTTCGGGCAGGCCTCCACGCACTTGAAGCAGTGTGTGCAGTCGTAGATCCCCTGTGGGTCCTCTGACAAATCGATCAGCCGCTCGCGCTGCTCTTCGTCGCGCGGATCTCCCACGAATCGGTACGCCTTTGCCAGCGCGGCCGGGCCGATGAAACCGGGGTCGACCTCCATCGCCAGACAGTCCGACACACACGCTCCGCACTGGATGCACGCCATCGTCTGGGTCACATCCACCATCGACTCCCTCGGCACGATGTGCTCGCGCTCGGGTTGTGGGCCCTCGTTTATCAACCACGGGGTCACGCGCTGCACCTTTTTCCAGTGCACCGCGTCCATGTCCACGATCATGTCCTTGATCACCGGCATGTTGCCCATCGGCTCCACCTCGATCACCCCGTCCTTGGAGGAGGAGCGCGCGTGGTCGAGGTGCGTGTGGCATGCCAAGCCAGGTTCGCCGTTGATGCGCACGCCACACGAACCGCAGATAGCGGCGCGGCAGGAGCAGCGGATACCGATCGACCCGTCGAACTTGGCCTTCGCCTGAAGAATTCCCTCGAGTACAGAGCGATGCGGCTCTAGCTCTATCGTGTGCTCGTCCCAGTAGGGCGCCTCGCCTGACTCCGGGTCATAGCGGCGCATACGCAAAGTGAACTCTTCCGGTGGGCGATGGGTTTCAGCCATCAGGCGCGCTCCTTCTCGGTTGGCGATGCTCGCTACCCATCAATATTTCCTCTCCTCTGGCTGCCACTGTGTGATCTTCACCGGCGAATAGCTCACTTGCGGTCCGGCCCCGTTGAGGCTGATATCGATGTGCTTCAGCCACTCACCGTCGTTGCGCTCAGGGAAGTCGGTGCGGAACTGTGCCCCGCGCGACTCCTTGCGCTCGATGGCCGCCACCACGATCGACTCGGCGCAGTCGAGCATGTACCCAAGCTCAATCGCCCCGAGCACATCCTGGTTGAAGACAGTGCCTTTGTCGTCGATGTATGCGCTCTCGGACTCCTCCTTCAGACGCTTGACCACTTCGTGCGCCTTATCGAGACCCTCCTGGTCGCGATAGACAGCTACGTACTGGTTCATCGTCTCGCCGAGCTCCTGCTTGATCTCCGACACACGTCGTCCTGTGCGTGGCCTGGCGATGATCGCGTCGATCATCGCTACGTCCTCGCGCAATTGTGCGTCGCTGGAGTCGGGCATCGCCATCGAAGCCGCGCGAGCCGCCGCGTGTTCGCCTGCGCGGCGGCCGAAGATGAGCGTGTCGAGCAAGGAGTTCGCGCCAAGGCGGTTGCCGCCGTGTACCGATACGCATGCCACCTCACCTGCCGCGTACAACCCATCGACGGAAGTGGCGCCGTTGACGTCGGTCTTTACCCCACCCATGATGTAGTGCTGTCCTGGGCGGATCATGATCGGCTCCCGCGTGATGTCCACACCCGCGAAGTCCTTGCCGATGTTCACGATCTCGCGCAACGCCTCCAGTGTGCGCTTGCGCGGCACCTTTGTGATGTCGAGGTAGATGCCATCTTTGTTCGCACCCACTCCGCGTCCCTCGAGAATCTCCGTCTGCTCTGCCCGTGACACTACATCGCGCGAGGCCAGCTCCATCTTGTTGGGGGCGTACTTCTCCATGAAGCGCTCCCCCTCTGAGTTGAGCAGAGTGGCTCCCTCGCCACGTGCGCCCTCGGTAATCAGCAACCCGTTCTCCACGAGTGTCGTGGGGTGGTACTGCACCATCTCCATATCCATCAGCGGTGCGCCGATGCGATAGGCCTGGGCGATCCCGTCGCCGGTAACGATCAACGCGTTGGTGGTGGGGCTGTACACCTGGCCGGCTCCACCGCACGCGAGGATCACATTCTTGGCTTTCAGCACCTCCATACGGCCTGAGCGCACATCGCGCGCCACCACGCCACAGCAGCGCCCCGTATCGTCCTGTAGCAGCGAGGTTACAAACCACTCCTCGTAGCGGTCGATCTGCTCGTGGTGCTTCATTAGCTGCTCGTAGAGCACGTGCAGGATCGCCTGGCCGGTGATGTCAGCCACATAGGCGGTGCGCTTCATCGAGGCGCCACCAAACGCACGCAGGTCGAGTTCACCCTTGTCGTTGCGGTGGAAGGTGACGCCCATGTGCTCCAGGTGCATGACCTCCTTAGGGGCCTCGCAGCACATGATCTCGATCGCGTCCTGGTCCCCCAGGAAATCCGATCCCTTCACCGTGTCGTAGGCGTGCGATTTCCAATCGTCGGCGACGTTGATCGCCGCGTTGATCCCGCCGGCGGCAGCCACCGAGTGGGAGCGCACCGGGTGTACCTTGCTGACGATCGCAACGCTTGAGCCTGCCTGTGCCGCGGCTAGCGCTGCGCGCTGGCCCGCGAGGCCTGCGCCGATGATCAATACGTCGTGTGCCGGCATGAGCTCCCTGGATGTAGTCGGAGGAGGAGGGCGGTGTGTTCCGGGCGGGACTCTATAACGAGCGACCGGACGGGGATTGCCGGTACTTGTGCGAGCTCCCTCGTCGTCGCTACGCACCGCCTACAGCGCCCCCCGCGGGATTGAGCGCCTGACGGATCTGAGCGACCGTCACCACGCCTCGAAGAACCCCGTCGGCGTCCACCGCCACCATACCCCCGAGTGCTCCCAAGCCCTCGCTTCTGAGTAGCGACTCGAGCGGCTCCTGCTCATCGATGCGCACCGCAAGGTCCTGCTCCAAGACCTCCCCAACCTCGAGCGCGGGTCGCCCGGCCGCGATCTCCTGGTCGATTCGCTCGGAGCGCACCACCCCCAAGAAGTGACGGGCGTGGTCGACCACGGCAAACCAAGGCCGTCGGTAGTGCTGGAAGAACTGCTCCTGGGCGTCCAGCAGCTTCAGCTCGGCGAGCATCGTCGGTGGCTCCCTGTCCATGATGTCGGCCACCTTCACACTTTGGATGCGCTGGCCCATCGCTCCCTGCATGACCGCCCCGCCGGAGGCTTGGTAGAGGATCAATCCGAGCACGAGCGTGAACAGCCCCCAACCGCTGCCGCTCACCAGTCCCAACAGCCCGGCGAGTCCGAGTACCATCGCGAACGCTTGTCCGGCGCGGCCGGTGATGCGAGTGCCTCGGTGACGGTCGCCGGTGCGCCACCAGATCGCTGCCCGTGCGATCCGCCCACCGTCGAGTGGGAACGCCGGCACGAGGTTGAAGACGAGCAGTGCCGCGTTGATGAACGCGAGCCACCCGAGCAACGCCAGCGCCGGTGTCGTCGTGGAAGAGCCTTCAGTGAGAAGCACTTCAGTGGAGTCGCTGCCGCTCGCAATCGCAATAGCCGATCCAACACAGATAACCAGCACCGCAAATGTCGCGGCTGGGCCGGCCGCGGAGATCTTGAATTCCTCGCCCGGGGTCTCCGGTTCGCGTGCCGGCTTTGCCATGCCCCCGAAGAACCACAGGTCGATACCCAGGATCGGGATGCCGAGCCGACGTGAAGCCCATGCGTGCCCAAGCTCATGCAGGATCAGCGAGGCGAAATAGCCGAGCGCTCCGCCCACCGCGACCGCATAAGCAGTGCTGGTGGATCCTCCGAGTACTTTGTGGAAATAGTCAGAGAGGAAGACGATCAGCAGCGCGAGCACGAGAAACCAGCTCGCGCTGACGCCGATCCGGATACCGAAGATGCGCGCGAGCTGGATGCTCCCCCGCGTCGGCATTGGTGCTCTTGTGGCCATGTATTGATCTTAGGCTCTTGTGGCTCCGAGCCGGTGGGATCACGCTTGCACGCGGTTACGCGCGACGATCGCCTCGAAGTCGCAACCGGGGGGCAACGTGCCGTACTCGAGACCGCCATCGCCACCGAGCCGCGATGCGCAGAATGCGTCGGCCACCGTCGAGGAGCCGTGGCGCACGAGCAGCGAGCCTTGCAGGGCAAGCGCCATGCCCTCCACCACACGCCGCGCGCGCGACTCAAGTGTTGCTGGATCGGAGAACTGCCCTTCAAGCTTTCTCACATAGGCGTCCAGACGGGCGTCGGCCCCCTCCGCCTCGCGTACCTCGTGCATGAACACCTCAAGTGAGCGAGGTGTGCGCACGAGCGCCCTTAGTACGTCAAGACTCATCACGTTGCCCGAGCCCTCCCAGATCGAGGCCAGCGGCGCCTCGCGGTAGAGCCGCGGCATCCCCGACTCCTCGACATACCCGTTGCCACCGAGGCACTCCAGCGCCTCAAAAGCGTGGTTGGGGGCGCGCTTGCACACCCAATACTTGCCCACTGCTGTCGCCAGGCGCTTGAAGAGATGGGTGTCACTCAGGTCGTCGCTTGCGCTCGCGGGAGCCTCGGCGCCGGCTTCGTCGTAAGCGCGGGCAAGGCGCATCGCTAGTGCGGTGGCAGCCTCCGACTCCACGCACAGATCGGCAAGCACGTTTCGCATCAGCGGCTGGTCGAGGAGGAGCTTGCCAAACGCCGAGCGGTGCGCAGCGTGGTGGGTGGCATTCACCACCCCCGCGCGCATGCCGGCAGCGCCTCCGATCACGCAATCCAGGCGTGTGTGGCCCACCATCTCGATGATCGTGGGCACCCCTCGCCCGGGCTCGCCCACCATGCGTGCCCACGCACCGTGGAATTCCACCTCGCTGGAGGCGTTGGAGTGGTTGCCCAGCTTGTCCTTCAAGCGTTGGAGGTGGAAGGCGTTGCGGGTGCCGTCGGGGAGGATGCGCGGCAACAGGAAGCAGGAGAGGCCTTCGTCGGTTTGCGCCAGCACCAGGAACAGATCTGACATCGGCGCTGAGCAGAACCACTTATGGCCAGTCAGCTCATACTCGGCGCCTGCTCCACCGCCGTTCAGTGGACGGGCGACGGTGGTGTTGGCTTTCACGTCCGAGCCGCCTTGCTTCTCGGTCATCGCCATGCCCGCGATCGCCGAGCCCTTCTCACTCGCGGGAATAAGTCGTGGGTCGTAGGTCGTGGCAGTGACCAGCGGTCCCCACTCCTCCAGCAGCTCCGGCTGGGCGCGCAGCGCCGGGAGCACAGCGAAGGTCATGGTGATCGGGCAGCAAAAGCCTGCCTCGGCTTGCATCGCGGTCATGTACAGGGCAGCGCGTGCGGCGTGTGCCGCGGGCTGCTCGCTGCGCCAGGGCAGTGCATGCAGCTCGTGCTCCACGCCCATCCTCATCAGTTTGTGCCACGCGGGATGGAATTCCACCTCGTCTATGCGGTTTCCGTAGCGGTCGTGGGTCTTCAACACCGGCTTGTTCTCGTTTGCCAGTCGTCCCCATAGGATTGGACCCTCATTCGCCCCCCCGCCGACGAACTTGCCGAGCTTCGAGGCCCGCTCATTGACCCAGCCGGCGCCCTCGCGCTGCGTTGCCTCCACGAGCGGCAGATTGCTCGCGAACACGTCGATGCCCTCGAGCGGCGGGACTTGGTTGGCGACCGTGTGGGTCTGCCAGGAGGTTGGCTGCGACATCGTTGCCATGCCAGGAACAGTGAAGCAGAACCGATAGCATCGCCGCGCCGAGCGACGACCTCAAGGACCCCACATGGCCACCAAGATCGAAGTTGAGAACCCCGTAGTAGAGCTCGATGGCGACGAGATGACGCGCATCATCTGGTCGTTCATCAAGGAGCAGTTGATCCTCCCCTATCTTGACGTCGACCTGAAGTACTACGACCTCTCGATCCAGTCGCGGGACGCGACCGAGGATGCGATCACGGTAGAAGCGGCGCAGGCCATCAAGCGCTACGGGGTCGGCGTGAAGTGCGCCACGATCACACCCGATGAGGCGCGTGTGAAGGAGTTCGGCTTGAAGGAGATGTACCGCTCACCTAACGGCACCGTCCGCAACATTCTTGGCGGGGTTATCTTTCGCGAGCCGATCGTTATCTCGAACGTTCCACGCCTGGTTCCCGGATGGACCAAGCCGATAGTGATCGGCCGTCACGCTTTTGGCGATCAGTACCGCGCCACCGACATGTTGGTCCCGGGGGAGGGCAAGTTGACGCTCACATTCACGCCCAAGGATGGCACCGAACCAATGGAGCTAGATGTATTCGACTTCCCTGGGCCGGGAATCGCTGTGGCGATGTACAACCTCGACGCCTCGATCCGCGATTTCGCACGGGCCTCGATGCGCTACGGCCTGGATCGTGGCTATCCGGTGTACCTCTCTACCAAGAACACGATCCTCAAGCGCTACGACGGTCGCTTCAAGGATATCTTTGCCGAGGTATACGACAGCGAGTTCAGGGCGGACTTCGAAGCTGCCGGCATTACCTACGAACACCGCCTCATCGACGACATGGTTGCCGCCGCTTTGAAGTGGGAAGGGGGCTATGTGTGGGCATGCAAGAACTACGACGGCGATGTGCAGTCGGACACTGTCGCCCAGGGTTTCGGCTCGCTCGGGCTGATGACGAGTGTGCTGATGAGCGCGGATGGCCAGACGGTCGAGGCGGAGGCCGCGCATGGCACTGTCACCCGCCACTACCGTATGCACCAAGAAGGCAAGCCCACTTCCACCAACCCGATCGCCTCGATCTTCGCTTGGACGCGTGCGCTGTCGGCGCGCGGACGGATGGATGGCACGCCAATGGTGAGCGAGTTCGCCGACACGCTCGAGCGTGTGTGCGTGGAAACTGTGGAGAGCGGCAAGATGACTAAGGATCTCGCGCTGCTCGTTGGCCCAGACCAGGAGTGGCAGACCACCCAGGAGTTCCTTGCATCGATCGACGACAACCTGAAGCACACGATGGCTTGATATGACCAGACCAGCGGTGCCCGTGCTCGGTATCGCGGGCGCACCGATTAGACCAGACAGAACTCGACCCCCAACCCAGGAGCTGAAGAACCCGTGAGCAATCCCGTAAGAGTTACCGTCACAGGGGCTGCCGGCCAGATTGGCTACAGCCTTGTGTTCCGTATAGCGAGCGGTCAGCTACTCGGCCCCGACCAGCCGGTGGACCTGCGACTGCTCGAGATTCCCCCCGCGATGGGCGCGCTCGAGGGCGTTGCGATGGAGCTGGTGGACTGCGCATTCCCCCTGCTTGCGGGTCTGGACC
>JBOGYB010000026.1:0-9582 GCA_050696555.1 Solirubrobacteraceae bacterium
GGTCTAACCCGAGGATATTTGAGCAACCCGTCGGTATCCGCAAAAGAGCGGACGTCCGTCGGATTTCCTTCATAGACTCTTCATCCTATCGACACGCTTCTTCATCAACTCTTCGACAGGCGTCCATGATTAGCCTGGAGGAACTACGACAGCCATGAGCCTGGAGGGACGAGGATGAGACTTATCGGCGCCGGCTTGCCGCGAACGGGCACACTCACACAGAAGGTGGCACTGGAGACGCTCGGCTTCGAGCCGTGCTACCACTGGGTCAACGTCATCGCCGACCTCGACCAGGTGGGTGTGTGGAACAGCGCGCTCGACGGCGAGGGTCCATGGGATGAGGTGTTCGGCGGCTTCCAGGCCACAGTGGACTGGCCGGGGGGGTACTTCTGGAGCGAGCTGATGGACTACTACCCGGACGCAAAGGTGCTGCTGAGCGTGCGCGACGCCGAGAAGTGGGAGCCGAGCTTCCGCGAGACGATCTGGAACATGTGCTTCGGGGGGTCGCTCATCAGACTCATATCGAGCGCCCGCGGCCAGGTGGACCCACAGTGGAGCCGCTACCTGGATCTCGTCGACCGCATGTTCTGGAGCGGCGAAGGGACGTTCGCCGCCGGGCATGAGACACCTGAGGAGCTGATGGAGCAGTTCGAGCGCCACAACGAGCTAGTCAAGGCGAACGTGCCCTCAGAGCGGTTGCTGGTGTGGAGCGTCACCGAAGGGTGGGAGCCACTGTGCGAGTTCCTGGAGGTGCCGGTGCCCGCTGAGCCTCTCCCCCACGTCAACGACCGCGAGACCTTCCTTGGGCGCGTGATCGACGGGGGGCTTGCCGCGCTGCAGGCATGGCGCGCGGCAGAGGTTGAGGCACTGGATTCCGCGACGGCATAGGTGGTGTCAGGTACGCGGTCTTCGGCTCGCGCCGTGCGCGAGGGCCGTCCGAGATGAGTAGGGCACGCCTCGCCTTCGCGCTGATCGGAGTTGCGGCGGCGATCGTCGTGATCGTCGTGCTGGTGGGGGGCACGTCGGAGAAAAGCGCGTCGAGCGTGGGTGTCTCTCCGTCATGCCTGCCGGCCACGCTCGACCACAGCGCCAAGCTCCCTGGGTTGCCCGTCGACGTGTCTCCCGCCCCGGAAACCGGCACGGCCGACCCTCATACGCAGATCAGCTTCCTGGGGACGCCTGCGGCGAACATCCACGCCATTTCGGTCGGGGGCGAGCGCAGCGGGGTGCACCCCGGCCGTCTTGAGGCCTACTCGCAGGGAGACGGCGCGAGCTTCGTGCCCACCACCCCCTTCGACGCGGGGGAGCGCGTCACCGTCCACGCCATGATCGGCCCGGCCGGGAACGCCAAGCCAGTTGCGTTCGGCTTTCGCGTCGATACTCCCTACTCGACGGCAAGCGTTCCCCCCTTTCCCAACCCGCAAGCGCCCCCCGGCGACTACCACAGCTTCGCCACACTGCCTGGAGTTCAGGCTCCGATCCTCAACGTCACCGTGGCGGACCGCGATCCGGGGGCGGGGGATATCCTCACCAGCAACGGTCCCAGCGCAGGACGGTACGGGCCGCTCATCTACACCCCCAAGGGCCGTCTTGTCTGGTTCGACCAGCTATCGGGAGATCTCAGTGCCGAGAACCTGAGCGTGCAGCTCTACGAAGGTCGACGTGACCTCACTTTCTGGCAGGGGAAGGTGCTCTCGCTGGGCTTTGGCCAGGGCGAAGATGTGGTGCTCGACGACCGCTATCAGACAGTGGCGCGGGTCCCCGGCGGCAACGGCCTGAAGGCAGACCTTCACGACTTCCAGATCGCCCCCCACGAGGTGGCATACACGACGGCGTACAACCCGATCCGCTGCGACCTGTCAGGAGTCGAAGGGACGCGTGACGGCACGATCCTCGATACCGCGGTCCAGGCGATCGACATGAAGAGCGGGTTGGTGCGCTGGGAATGGCACAGCCTCGACCACGTCGGGGTGGGAGAGTCGCAGACCTCGCCACCGAAGGGGACACCCTGGGACTGGTTTCACCTCAACTCGATCGACGTCCAGCCCAACGGGAACGTCTTCATCTCGGCGCGGAGCACTTGGGCCGGATATCAGCTACAAGCCGGCAGCGGGACGATCCTCTGGCGTTTGGGGGGACTGAAGAGCTCCTTCAAGATGGGCCCCGGCACGAAGACCGCGTGGCAGCACGACGGACGCGTCCTCTCGAGCGGCGATATCACCTTCTTTGACAACGGCTCCAACCCCCCGATTCACCAGCAATCGAGGGCCGTGAGGATCGCTCTCGACTTCAAGACGCACGAAGCGCGTCTACGGTCTGTGCGCACGAACCCCAGCCCACTGCTGTCGGTGAGCCAGGGCAACACGCAGACCCTCTCCAACGGGAACGTGGTGGTGGGTTATGGCGCGATCCCCGAGGTCAGCGAGTACGCCAAGGACGGGGGGCTGCTCTTTGACGCGCATCTCCCCTTCGTCATGTCCTCCTATCGCAGCGTGCGCTTCCCGTGGAGCGGCCGCCCGCTGAGCGCTCCGGCGATAGCCGCCGAGCTCAACAGCACCCGCGAAGAGACGGTTGTGCATGCGAGCTGGAACGGCGACACCGACGTGGCAGCCTGGCGAGTGCTCGCCGGCGATCGCCCCGGGGCACTGCAGGCGCGAGCCACGATCCCCGCAAGCGACTTCGAGAGCTCGACGATCCTGCCTAAGAAGTACGCCTATGTGCAGGTGCAGGCGCTCGACGGCGCGGGGGCCGCACTGGACAGCTCACCCGCGGTGAGGGTTCAGTAGGCCGGTGCGTGCGAGGGCTGCTTGTGCGTCGTGCTCGTGGTGCCGGTGTTCGTCGACGTGCTCGTCGATTTACCGCCGCACCCCGCTATCGCTACAGTGGCGGCAAGGGCGGCCAGTAGCGTTAGCATGGCGGCCAGTGGCGCTCGTTTCATCGGCCGGTCTCCTGTCTTCGTGTGCTTGCCTGGCCCTCAAACGGGGCCGGGATGGGTGCGAACTTGGGGCCCACCCTACCAACGCACTCGCGCTCGGGTTGAGGATCGCGCGATGACGATGAGGAGCCTGACATGAGCGCCGTGGCGCCCGCGAGCTCCGGGGCGACCGCTTCCCCCCCGGCGGAGCGCAAGCCGGTCTCGCGCACGGGGTGGCTGCTCGCCGTGTGCTGCGCGGCGCAATTCATGGTGATCCTCGACCTGAGCATCGTCAACGTGGCGCTGCCCTCGATCCAGCTCGACCTCGGCTTCTCCCCGCCCGAACTTCAGTGGATCGTGGATGCCTACGCGATCACGTTCGCCGGCTTCTTGATGCTTGGGGGACGCGCCGCGGACCACTTCGGGCAGCGCCGTATGTTTGTCCTTGCACTACTGCTGTTCGCGCTCGCTTCACTGGCCGGGGGACTCGCCGTAGACCGCACGACACTCGTGATCGCGCGCGCCGGCCAGGGTGTCGGGGGGGCGCTGATGGCGGCGTGCTCGCTGGCGATCATCACCTCCTCGTTTGCTCCCGGACCACAGCTCAACCGCGCGATCGGGGCATGGGCGGCCATGAACGGGCTCGGCGGAGCGGCCGGGATGCTGTTCGGGGGGATCATCACCGAAGTGCTCAGTTGGCGGTGGGTGCTGCTCATCAACCCACCCATCGGGATCGCCGCGGCGCTCGTGGCGTACGCCGTGGTGAGCGAGCGGCGCCGAGCGCCTGGCCGTAGCTTCGACATCGCCGGGGCCCTCACCCTGACCGTCGGCCAGATGGTGCTCGTGTTCGGGGTCGTCGAAGCGGGATTGGCCGGGTGGGACACGGCGGCGGCACTCGGCCCGATCCTTGGCGGGATCGCTCTGCTGGTGGTGTTCGGGGTTATCGAGACGCGCTTTGCCTCCGAGCCGTTGATCCCCTTCAAGGAGCTGACCAAGCCGCTGCGGACCGCCAACAACATCGTGCTGCTGTTCAGCGCGTCGTTGTTCCCGATGTGGTTCGTGAGCTCGCTCTACCTGCAGCAGGTATTGAGCCTGTCCCCGCTCGATACCGGTCTCATCTTCCTGCCGATGACGGCGATGATCGGAGTGGTGGCTTCGCGCACCGGCAAGCTCGTGAGCCGGTACGGCGTGCGTCCGGTGCTCGGCGGTGGGTTGATCATGCTCGCGGGCGGAATGCTGCTGCTCGCGCGGATCGGGTCGAGCGGGAGCCCGATCGTGTACATCATGATCCCCGGCCTCTTGACGGCGGCGGGGATCGCGATGTCGATCGTCCCCTCGACTATCGCCGCGACCCAGGGCGCAAAGGAGGGCCAGGCGGGACTCGCCTCCGGGCTCGTGAACACCTCCCGTCAGATCGGCGGGGGTCTCGGGTTGGCGATCCTGGTGACGCTTGCCACGCAACGCACCTCACACCTGATCGGCACGGGCGTGGGGGTGCCGCAGGCGCTCACCGACGGCTTCCGGCTTGCCTACCTGATCGGCGCGGGCCTTGCGGGGGCGGCGGCGCTGGCGACGTTCACCGCGCTCCCCAAGCCTTCCACGGCGGTCGGCCCGGCGGCGCGACGCTTCGCGGTCGCGATCGGCGTCGTCGTCGCGGGCTTCGTCGCGATCGACCTCGCGTTCGCGGGCTCGCATGGCCCCCCGGTGGGGGCGTATACGACCGATGGTGCCTACAGCTACGTCTCCGCCCCCAAGCTGCACCCTCCGATCGTAAGGCGCACAGATCGCACGGTGGCCGCGGGAAAGCCCGCGCCGGGGTACATCTTCACGACGAACTTCTATTCGCTCAACGAACCGCCGATGATCGGCCAAAGCGGCCCGCTGATCCTTGACCGCCGTTTGCAGCCGGTGTGGTTTCAGCCCGTGCCCGAAAGCGTGGTGGCCTCCAACCTGAACCTGCAAACGTATGAAGGAAAGTCGGTTCTTGCCTGGTGGCAGGGGGTGGTCACGAAGACGGGGCAGACCGAAAGCGGCGAAGACATCGTGGTGGACCAGCACTACCGGGAGATCGCGCGGCTGAAGGGAGCCGACGGCTGGATACTTACCCTGCACGAGATGCTAATCGACGGCGAAAACGCTTGGGTGACCGCCAACAAGAACATCGCTATCGACCTCTCGAAATACGGAGGCGCCTACAACGGGGCGATGATCGACTCGGCTGTGCAGGAGTACAACCTGAGAACCGGCAAGCTGCTGCACACGTGGGACGCCCTGGATCACATCCTGCTCGACCAGTCATACGCGACGCTACCCACGAACGGGTTCCCTTGGGACGCCTACCACGTCAACTCCGTGCAACTGGTCGGCAATGGGAGATTCCTCGTGTCGATGCGCAACACCTGGGCGGCATATCTCGTGAACATCGACACAGGCAGGATCGAATGGACGCTCGGGGGCAGACACACGAGCTTCAAGCTCGGCCGGAGCGCAGCCTTCCAATGGCAGCACGACGTGCAGCTAAGGCCGGGAGGGATGGTGACGATGTACGACGATCACTGCTGCCAGCTCACCAGCGGTGGGACCAACGTCAAAGCGACGGGGCCCTCGCGAGGACTCGAACTGAAGCTCGACACACAGCAGCACACGGCAACCCTCGCCGCGCAGTACGTTCGCGAAAAGGATTTCGCCTCAGACTACATGGGCGACTCCCAACCCCAGCCCAACGGCAACGTGTTCGTGGGATGGGGCTCGGAACCGTACTTCTCGGAGTACACCCGCTCTGGCAAGCTGTTGCTGGATGGGGAATTCCCGTGGCCCGACCTCACCTACAGGGCGACGCTCGAGCAATGGGTGGGCCTCCCCCTTTCCCCACCTGCGGGCGCCGCTGTCCAAACGGGCGGCAAGACGACGGTGTACGCGAGCTGGAACGGCGCCACCCGCCTCGCCTCCTGGCGGGTTCTCGCCGGCGCCGCCAGCGGTAGGCTGACGGCCGTGACGAGCACCCCCAAGTCCAGCTTTGAGACCGAGATCCCGATGCCCACGAGCTACAAGCGCTTCGAGCTGCAGGCCCTTGACGCCGAAGGCCACGTGATCGGAGCCTCTCAACCGTTTAGCCCGCAAACCGCTCGATGACGGTCCGCGCAGCCTTGCTGGCCGCGCTGGCGGCGTGTGTCGGCCTGAGCGCGTGCGGCGACGCGGGATCTTCGGCAGCCGACACGATCACGCCGGCCAAAGAGATCGCCGAGGCGCGCGCCAACTCCGTGGCGGTGTCTCCACTACCGGGCACCGAGGATGCCTCACCCTCCACTCAGATCAGCTTCCTCGGAGAAGCGGGCACAAAGGTGGCGAACGTAAGCGTGGTGGGATCGCGCAGCGGAAACCACGCGGGGAAAGTGAAGCCCTATTCGACCGGGACGGGCGCGAGCTTCGTACCCAACAAGCCCTTCCAGGCCGGCGAGCAGGTAGCTGTGCACGCGCTAGTAGGCGTAGGCACACCTGGTAAGCCGGTCACGACGGTGTTCACAGTCGCCCGTCAGGCGTCCATCAGCCAGGCGGAGTTCCCCAAAGAACCGGGTGACAAGCACGCGATCCAGCACTACGCGTCGGCGCCAACCCTGACCCCCTCGACGGTGACCGTCACGACGGCCGCCAAGCCGGGGGCCGCGAGCGGGGATCTCTTCATGGCGCCCTACCAGGGGGAAGGCACACCCGGGCAGATGATCTCAGAACAAGATGGGGCGCTGGTGTGGTTTCACCCGCTGCCGAAGGGCGAGGAGTCAACCAACTTCCAGGTGCAGCAGTACGAAGGCAAGCCCGTACTCACCTGGTGGCAGGGACGCATCCTCGGCGTGGGGTTCGGACAGGGCGAAGACGTGGTGTACGACAGCTCCTATAAACAGATCGCGACGATCCGGGCGGGGAACGGCTACAAGGCGGACCTGCACGAGGTGAGGTTGACCTCCCAGGGGACGGCTTGGATAGACGAGTTCGACCCGATCCACATGAACCTGAGCTCTTTGCATGGCGCCAAGAACGGGATCCTCACCGACGGGGTGGTGCAGGAGATCGACGTGAAGACCGGGTTGGTCATGTGGGAGTGGCACGCACTCGGGCACGTCCCACTCACCGACTCGACCCTCAAACCATCGAAGAGCACATACCCCTGGGACTACATCCACGTCAACTCGATCGACCCGGGGTCCTTCAAAGACGTGCTGCTGTCCTCGCGCAACATGTGCGCGCTGTATGACGTGGACATCAGGACGGGGGCCTTCAATTGGCAGATCGGCGGTAAGCACTCCACCTTCAAACTGGGGGCAGGGGCGAAAACGTACTTCCAGCACGACGCTGAGTGGCAACCCGGAGGGTTGATCTCGGTGTTCGACAACGGCGCATCCCCGCCAAAGGAGAAGCAATCGCGAGGGGTGCTGCTGAGGCCGAACTTCGCGAACAAGACCGTGACCCTGGCGAAGGCATTCACGAACCCCACCCACAAACTGCTGGCGGTGGCGCAGGGCAACATGCTCGGCCTTCACGGCGGTAACTGGTTGATGGGGTATGGCAACGACCCCAACTTCACCGAGTACAGCGCAAGTGGGGAAGTGCTGCTCGACGGGACACTGGGCAAGGGAGTGCAGAACTTCCGCACATATCTCTCGCCCTGGAGCGGGCACCCCACAACGCTCCCCGCTGTCACGGCGACGCGGGGGGGTAAGAACGTGACAGTACACACGAGCTGGAATGGAGCGACCGACGTCGCCTCGTGGGAACTGCTGGCAGGCGAATCACCCGGTGTGCTCGTCCCGCTGGAGACCGTGCCGAAGAGCGGGTTCGAGACGACCGCCACACTCACAACCCCGGTGTATGTAAAGGTCGCCCCCCTCTACGTGGAGAGCCGGGCACTGGACGCAAACGGGAACGTGCTAGGCAGTTCCGCCGCGATGCGCGTTCCTTGAGCCAACAGGTAGCCGCGCGCAGCGCTATCGTATAGGGACCGTGAGCGAAAACTTCTCACTCATCGTGATGTGCTTCTTCCTTGTCGCGTCGCTCGCGTTTTTGGCGCAGCAGATCCTCTCCTACCACTAGACGCTCACCGTCAGGACGGGCTTTCAGGAGTGCTTGCGGGCGGTCTTCAGCCGTTCCCGTTCCTGCTGCTTGTCGACTACGGTTGAGATCAGCTTGAGGAACTGCGACGGGCCGGTGGCCTTGGCCTTGCCGTAGGTGAAGGCCTCGATCCAGTCGGGGACCTTGCCCTCGGCGGCCATGATGTTGAAGAACTCGCGGCGCATCTCCACGTTGATGCGGGCGTCGTCGGCGGGACCCTTCGTGACCTCGAAGTCGGGCATCTCCAGACGGAAGAACTGGACGTCCCCGCGCCCCTGCAACTCGACGCTCACGACGAGTGTGATCGGAGCGAGCGCGGGCACTTCCTCGACGAAGCGTCGCGCGGCCTTCTCGATGAGTGCCTTGGCGTCCTCGGCCATCAGTAGTCCTCTCCTTGATCGTCTCCGGTGCCCGCTTCGGGCATCAGATCTTGTGGCGCTGCAGCAGCTTCTTCCCGATCACCATGCGTTGAATCTCCGAGGTGCCCTCGCCGATGAGCAGCAACGGGGCGTCGCGGTAAAGACGCTCGATCTCGTACTCCTTGGAGTAGCCGTAACCACCGTGGATGCGGAAGCACTCCTCCACGCAGAAGCGGCCCGCCTCGGAGGCGAACAGCTTCGCCATCCCAGCCTCGAGATCCGAGCGCTCACCCGCATCCTTCAAGCGCGCCGCACGGAGCGTGAGCAGACGGGCGGCGTCCACCTGGGTGGCCATGTCGGCGAGCTTGAACTGAATCGCTTGATGCTCGGCGATGGGCTTGCCGAAGGTCTTGCGCTCCTGGGAGTAGCGCAACCCCAACTCGAGCGCGCGCTGGGCGATGCCGACACCGCGGGCGGCGACATTCACGCGGCCCACCTCGAGCGCGTCCATCATCTGCGAGAAGCCCCGGTTGAGCCCCGCCTCCTCGCCGCCGAGGATGTTCTCGGCGGGGCAACGGTAACCGTCGAAGACGAGCTCGGTTGACTCCACGCCCTTGTAGCCCATCTTTTTGAGCTTCGGGGGAACGTTGAGACCGACGTAGTCGCCTGTGTTCTCAGACACCCCCCCTTCCTTCTCGGCGATGAAGCAGGTGAAGCCCTTGTGACGCGGCTGCGCGTCGGGGTCGGTCTTGACGAGCACGAACACGAGGTCTGACATGAGCCCGTTGGTAACCCACATCTTCTGGCCGTTGATCTCGTAGGAGCCGTCCTCGCCCTTCTTGGCGGCCGTCTTGATGGCCTGCACATCGGAGCCGAGCTCCGGCTCTGAGAGCGAGAAGGCAGCGCGGATCTCACCGGTGGCCATGCGGGGGAGGTACTTCTGCTTCTGCTCCTCCGAGCCGAACTTCATCAGTAGGTAGGAGCCGATGAAGTGGGTGTTGATGACCCCGGAGATCGAGATCCAGCCGCGGGAGAGCTCCTCGACGATCATCGCGTAGGTGGTGAGGTCGAGCCCCATGCCCCCGTACTCCTCGGGGATCGTGACCCCGAACAGGCCAAGCTCCTTCATCTGCTCGACTATGGGCTCCGGGAAGAGATCCTCGTGGTCGTAGTGCTCGGCGTTGGGGAGGATCTGCTCGTCGGCGA
>JBOGYB010000027.1:0-9311 GCA_050696555.1 Solirubrobacteraceae bacterium
ACCTGAAAATGCTCGGCCAATGCGGGAATCTGATGGCGCCATGAGTACCAGAACTCCGGAAACCCGTGGAGGAGCACCACGAGCGGACCCTCTCCCGCTTCCACGTAGTGAAGCCGCACACCCTCGCCGACATCCGCCTCCCCGTGCTTGAGCTGCGACTCGACCGTGGAACTCATCCCAGCAATCGTAAACCCTCCACGTCCGCTGCGGGTGTCACCTTGTTAGAGACCCACGTCTAGATGGAGGACCATTGCCCGTACTGCTGTTCGTAGCCGGTCTTCTCATCGGCGCCCTTGTAGGCGTCACGGTGGCCGGTGCCCGCGCAAGCTCCTCTCGCCAGCGGATGCGCGAGGAGCTCGACTCGATCTCCACCGAGAATCGCGAGCGGATGCGCGACGAGATAAAGGCGATCTCCGCCGACGTGCTCAAGCAAACCGGCGACTCTCTCGCCCAGCGGCTCGCCGACCAGCGCCGCGCCGAGGAGGAGCGTGCGGCCGGCGAGATGGCCAAGCGCACGGAGGAGATCAAGGGGCTCGTAGGCCCCGTCAACGAGAAGCTCGGCCGGGTCGAGAGCGAGATCGGACGGCTGGAGCGCGAGCGCAAGCAGGCACAGGGGGAACTCGCGAACATGGTGCGCCAACTCCACGAGGGCGTGGGTGGCTTGCGTCAGGAGACCGGCAATCTAGTCTCGGCGCTCAAGCGTCCTTCCACGCGCGGCTCCTGGGGTGAGATCCAACTACGCAACGTCATCGAGATGGCAGGCATGATCGAGCACTGCGACTTCCTCGAGCAGAGCACCATCCGCTCCGAGGACGGCACACTACGCCCGGATGTGCTCGTGAAGCTGCCCGGCGAGAAGGTCATCGTGGTCGACTCGAAGGTACCCCTCGACGCCTATCTCGCCCATCTGGAGGCCCAAACCGACGCCGAGCGCGACGCGGAGATGGCGCGCCACGCAAGGCAAACCCGCGATCACATCACCAAGCTTGCCTCCAAGGGCTACCAGAATCAGTTCGACACCACCCCCGATCTCGTCGTGATGTTCGTCCCCTCCGAGGGCATCTACCACGCCGCCCTCGCAGAGGACCCAGGCTTGATCGAGTACGGGGTGCACCAACAGGTGTTGATGGCCACCCCCACCACCCTCATCGGCCTGCTGCGCGCCGTCCACTACGGCTGGCGCCAAGAGTTGATCGCCGAATCGGCGCGGGAGATCGCGGAGTCCGCACGCGAGCTGCACCGACGTCTCGCCCGTTTTGTCGACCCCCTCGCCAAGGTGGGCCGCCAGCTCGGCTCCGCGGTCTCCGCCTACAACGAAGCCGTCGGCTCGTTCGACAGTCGTGTGATGCCTCAGTTGCGCCGTGTCGAGGACGCCGGCGCCAAGTCCGAGCGCGAGCTCACCACTCCATCGGCAGTCGACGCCACCGCGCGCTCGCTCACATCGCAAGCCTCGGCGCTCGAGGATATGCCCGACGGGGAGCCCATCCTCAAGAGGATCAGCAGCGCCCCCGCCACCGGCACGGTCGCAGGCAGCTCTTCAACCGTGAAGAACAGCGCGTCGAACGACACCGCCAGCAGCGCAACCAGCAACGCCCCCTTGAGCTGACGCGCCCGATCGCCCGTCATAGCGAGCAAACCCCCGAGCACTCCTGCCACGAACAGGTCGCCGTAGCCCATTGCGGCGCTCCCCCACACCTCAGCTTGCAGGCGCGGCAATCCACCGGCCGGGTGCGCGGCGTTGAGAGCATTATTTGGCTGTTGCAGCAGGTCGGAGATCACGAGCGCGGCATCGGCGATCGCCATCGCGACTATTCCCAACGCCAGCCATCGCGCGGGCGTGACACCCGCGATCAACGCCCCGAGCGCCACACAACTGAGCGCCGACAGCGCCACCGCGGCGCCCTCGCCACCGAGTCCACCGCGGCCTGCCCACGCCAGGACAAACAAGGGCGCGACGAGCAGCGCAAAGGCGGGTCTTCCTCGCCCGGCGGGCCACACGAGCCAGCCGAGCGCGAGCACCGCGAGCAGGGGCACCCCCACGAGCGCTATATATGTGAGCGCCTGCGCACTCCCCTCCTCAGCGATTCCACCAACCGCCACGAACCCGATTACCGAGACCGCCGGGATCAGCGCCCACAACGGGCTGCGCAGCCGCTCCAGCCTCCCCGGAGACCACGCACGCGGGAGCCACACCACCACACCCTGGCAGAGCGAGAGTGACCCAATTGACACCCAAAACGGCAGCACCCAGTCAAAATAGAGCCACATGACCCGCTGGGACTGGACATGGGAGGAGCGCTCCCACAAGAGCGACACCCCCACGGTCGACCCCCACCCCCTTACCGGCGAGCACGAAACCCTTACCCTGGATGGCGATACGGGGTATGGAGACGCGTTAGACCGGCCAAGCTCGGGCGACCAGGTGTTCCGCCGCCGTCGCATCGGCGCGGGGCTGGGACTGCTTGCGATCGTCGTGCTCACGATCGTGGCGGTCCTTCCCAAAGGCGCCTCCAAGCATCCGCCGGTCAGCACCGCCAAGAGTCGCGTAGCCAAACTCTCCCCCGGCGCCGCAGAACAGGCTGCGGCAGAGCACAAGAAGGAACGCAAGACGATCGAATCCGTGCTCGCCTACACACCCGCGATCACCAGCGGTGGCCCCACCGGCAACGAGGTGGCCCTCACCTTCGACGACGGTCCCGGCCCCTATACCCAACAGCTCGTCGCTGAGCTGAACCGGCTGAAAGTGAAGGCGACGTTCTTCGCCGTGGGTAATCAGGAGCAGTACTTCTCGGCGGGGACTGTGGATGAGATCAACTCGGGCGACGTGGTCGGCGACCACACCCAAACCCACACGATGATGACGAGCCTCTCTCCCCACGACCAGTACGAACAGCTCTTTGACCAGATGGCCCAGATCGAGGTGCTGGGCGGTACCCGCCCACGTCTCTTCCGTCCCCCCTACGGCGCTTTCAATGCCACCACTTTCCGTGAGCTTCATCACCTGCACCTGCTGATGGTGTTGTGGTCGGTGGACACCGCCGACTACACCGTCCCCGGCACCGAGGCGATCGTGCAGCGTGCGCTCGCCGGCGCCAAGCCCGGCGCGATCATCCTCATGCACGATGCCGGCGGCAACCGCACCGAGACGATCGCCGCGCTCCCCGCGATCGTGAATGGCCTGCGCAAACGGGGCCTGCACCCCGTCACCGTTCCACGCCTTCTGATGGACGATCCTCCCTTGCACGGTCAGCCGATCCCCACTAGCCTCACCGGCGGTTGACCGGTGTGTGCACTGGAGACTCGGTGTTGGACTCCAGCGGCGTGACTCGCGCGCGCGTATGCGAGCGGCGCCAAGTGCGCCAGTAGGATTGACCGTGTGAGCTCCCCCGCGGTGACGGCCCCGCCGATCCTGCATCTCTCCTCGCTGGTGGGCCGCCCCCTGCGCGACTCCGACGGTGAGCGCCTCGGCAGGGTCGAGGACGCGATCGTTCGCCTCGGCGGCGTGGGCTATCCCCCGATAACGGGCTTCCTTGTGAAGGTCGCCGGGCGTACCTCCTATCTCGGTATCGACCGGGTATCGCACATCGGCGAAGAGGGAGTCGTGCTGCACAAGGCAAAGCTCGACCTGCGCCGTTTCGAGCGCCGCGAGGAGGAGGTGTTGCTCAAGCGAGACGTACTCGACCGCCAGCTCATCAACGTCGAGGGCGCCCGCCTGGTGCGCGCCAACGAGATCGAGCTCGCCGACATCGCCGGTTCCTGGCGGGTGGTGGGTGTCGACACCGGTCCCCGCGGAGGTCTACGGCGCCTGCTCCCCAAGCCGCTCGGCCACCGTATCGCCACCGGCGACTTTCTCGACTGGGCAAGCGTGGAGCCGTTCGTGGGACACGTTCCGACGGTCCGTCTCAGCGTCCCCCACCCCAAGCTCGCAAAGCTCCACCCCGCGCAAATAGCCGACCTGGTCGAGGCCGCCTCCCGGCGTGAGGGCGAGGAGATCATCCAGGCCGTGGGCGAGGACGATCGCGAGCTCGAGGCGGACGTCTTCGAGGAGCTCGACGACCACCACCAGCGCGAGTTCCTGGAGGACCGCCCCGACACCCAGGTGACGGAGATATTGAGCCGTATGGCCCCGGACGATGCCGCCGACGCTGCCGGCGAGCTCGACGAGGAGCGCCGTGAAGCGGTGCTAGCGCTGCTACCGGTCGGCCATCGCGTGAAGGTACGCAGACTGCTCGGTTACGACCCAGCCGAGGCGGGAGGACTGATGAGCCCGGAGTTCATCTCTCTAAGGCGCACCACCACCGCCGGCGAGGCACTCGAGGCCGTGCGTCTGTCGAAGATCTCCCCCGAGCTACTCACCGCCGTGTTCGTAGACGCCCCCGAGGGGTCGCTCGACGGCAGTGTCCCGCTCGCGGCGTTGTTGCGTGCCGAGCCCGACCGTCGTCTCAGCGCACTCGTCAAGCACGAGCTGCCCTCACTTCGCACCGACGCCTCCTTTGAAGAGGTCGCGCGTGTTATGGCCGACTACAACCTCACCTGCGTGCCGGTCGTAGACGAGCACAAGCGCATGCTGGGGGTGGTGACAGTCGACGACGTGCTCGAGGCGATGCTCCCACGCGGCTGGCGCCGGCGCTTCGGGCTGCTCGGCGAGGACTGAAATCGCGTTCGCATCGCCGCGAGGCGCACTCCCGCGGGCGGCTCAGACAACTAGACTCCTCCCCGTGAACGGCCCGAGCAACCAGTTCGATGGCGGTCCGAGTACCGGCCGTCATTCGCCGCGTCCGATCGGCCACGCTTGGCCGACCGCGGCTGCCTGCGCGGCTTAACCCGCGCCGCGCCCGCCTGCTCACACCCGCGTTCGCGCTGCTCGCCCTGCTCGGGCCGGGCCTAATCGCCGCCAACGCCGGCAACGATGCCGGCGGCATCGCCACGTATGCCTCAGTCGGCGCCAAGTACGGCTATCAGTTGCTGTGGGTGATGGTGCTCATCACCGTCTCGCTCGCGATCGTGCAAAAGCTCGCGGCGCGCATGGGGGTCGTCACCGGCAAGGGCCTGGCGGAGCTGATCCGCGAGGAGTACGGCATCCGCTGGTCGGTGCTCGCCACCACCGCGGTACTCGTCGCGAACATGGGCATCTGCATCTCCGAGTTCGTCGGCATCGGCGCCGCACTCGGCCTGGCAGGCATCCCCGTGCAGATCTCCGTCCCGATCGCCGCCGTAGGCATCTGGACGATCATCGTGCGCGGCTCCTACCGCTCCGCCGAGCGCACATTCATCTGGCTCACCATCCCCTTCTTCGCATACCCCATCGCGGCGATCTTGGCGCACCCTGACTGGGGCGAGGTCGGTAAGGCGATCGTCTCACCGGAAATCCAAACCGGCTCCACCTATCTGCTGCTCGTGATCGCCACTGCCGGGACCACGATCACGCCTTACATGCAGCTCTATCTGCAGTCGGCGGTGGTGGAGCGTGGCGCACGGGAGGAGGATCTCCCCCACGAGGAACGCGAGGCGGTGGCGGGCGCGATCTTCGCGAACCTCATCGCCGGGTTCATCATCATCGCCACCGGCGCCACCCTGTTCAAGCACGGTATCCACGAAGTTGGCTCAGCCGCAGGCGCCGCGCGCGCGTTGAGCCCGTTCGCGGGCTCATACGCGGAGGTTCTGTTCGGTGTGGGCCTGCTCGGCGCGAGCCTGCTCGCCTGCGCGATCCTGCCGATCGCCACCTCCTATGTCGTCTCAGAGTCGCTCGGTTACGAGAAGGGCATTGGGCGACGCCGCGAGGAGGCTCCCGTGTTCGTATCCATCATCACCGCGATGATCGCGCTCGGGGCACTCGTGGCGATGATCCCCGGCGTTCCCGTCATCTCCCTACTGGTGGGTGTGCAGGTGGTGAACGGGCTACTGCTCCCCATCAACCTGTTCTTCATCTGGCGCCTCTCGCGCTCGCGCAGGGTGATGGGCGAGCGCCGTAACCGCGGGGTGCTCGACGGCGTCGCGGGCATTACCGTAGCGGTGACCTCCACGCTTTCGCTCGTGCTGGTGGCGGTCACCGTGCTCGGGTTGTAGCAAGCGTGTAGCGCACCGGATCGACGCGGTTGGCGCCTGGCTCTAACCCACCTGGTTGCACAGCAACGCAGCACCGAGCGCGCCGCCCAGATCGCCGAGAGCAGCCAGACGCAGCAGCGGTGGATGATCGTCTTTGAACAGGTGCGGCTTCATCGCCACCCCGATCCGTTCGAGCATCGGCTCACCGAACCGTGTCCCCAACCCCCCTCCGATCAGCACAAGCTCCACGTCGAGCAGGTTCACGGCTGAGGCTATGCCTGTACCCAACGCCTGCACCGCTCGCTCGATCAGCCGCTGCGCAAGTTTGTCTTTGTGCGTCAACGCGTGCGCCCACACCCCGCTCGAGAGCGTGTCGCGTTTGCGCTCTCGCATGATCTCGAACAGGTCGGTGTGGTGACCCTTCTCCACCAACCGCATCGCCTTTGCTTCCATCGCGCGGCGCCCCGCGTACGCCTCCATACAGCCGCGCCGGCCGCACAGGCAACGCGCCCCTCCCTGCTTCACCACGATGTGGCCTACCTCCCCAGCTCCGCCACGACCGTGCCACAGCTTGCCGTCGAGCGCCACTCCGCCGCCCACACCGGTTCCCCAGAAGACGCCCAGCAGCGAGCCCACGCCCCTCCCAGCGCCCAGCAGCAGCTCGGCGTTCGCCGCCACCGATACGTCGTTGCCGAGCGTTACCTCAACCCCAAGACGCTCGGAGAGCAGCGCCGCCAGCGGCACCGGGTGCTCCCATCCGGAGAGGTTGGTGGCGCGCCCGAGCGTGCCCTCTTCGACATCGACATCACCGGGAACCCCCACCCCGATCCCGTCTAGATGCCCCATTTCTACTCCCGCAGCGGCGGCCGCCTCGGTGAGACAAGCGACCAGCGCATCCACCACCGCGGGCGGCCCGCCCTCGCGTGGGGTCAGCCTGCGGGCTTGGCCCAGCACGCTGTGGTCCTCATCCCGCATCACGATCGTCTGGATCTTGGTGCCCCCGAGATCGATACCACCGTAGGTCGCCACTGCCTGGACTTTATCCGTCCTTAAGGCGTCTCTTCGCCTCCTTCGCGCTTTGCTGCTCTCCGCTCGGGGGACGGCGGGACACCTTCGTCCACGGGCGGCTCTGGAGTAGCCTCCCTCTTCGGTGGCGGTGCAACCGGCGGGGGCAGCAGCAACCGCGCCGGTTCGACGTTCGGGGAAGCGGGTGCAGACAACGGCGAACAGGCCCTCTTCGGGAAGTGAACCGGCGCGAACATGTTGTGCCCATGCGAGAGTTGAAAATGCAATCGAGAGTAAGGAAAGAGCCCAATGCCCAACATCAGATACCTCCTACGCACGCCGGCGGCGAGCGCCCTCGCCGTCCTGGCACTCACAGGCTTTGGCTTTGCCGGATGCGGGGGCTCGTCATCCTCTTCGCAGACGAACGCCGCGGCTACAAGCGTCTCATCAGCCACGACAAGCACCGAAAAGGGCAACTCGAGTGGTACGTCCACTGAGAAGAACGGTGGCTCGAATGGTCCGTCGGGCGCCAATTCGCCGAACGGGCGCTTCTCGGCGATGCGCGAATGCCTGCGGAAGAGCGGCATAACCCTACCGGCGCCCCCCACCGGCTCCGGTCGTTCGCGCGGCGGGCTCCTTGGGGGTGTCGCCGGTGGACAGTTGCCCAAGGGAGTGACACGAGCCCAGTTGCAAGCCGCGATCGCCAAGTGCGGGGGCGGGCGCTTTGGCGGCCCCGGTGGCCGCCCCGGCAATTTCCGCCGCGCGAACAGCCCCGTGTTCAAGAAGGCGCTTGCCGCCTACTCGGCGTGCTTGCGCCAGAACGGCGTCAAGCTGCCGCCACCGAACACTTCCGGAAAAGGACCCGTGTTCAGCGCCAAGGGACTCAACACGAGCAGTCCGCAGTTCAAGAGCGCCACGACGAAGTGCCGGGGGGTGTTGCTCTCGGCGTTCCGCGCCCGAGGTCAGGCACCGGGAGCGTAGTCAGGCACAACGCTGTCCAAAGCTCGCGGCGACGCTGCGAGGGGCGCTCTAAACCTACGGACCCGCCACGCTTGTCCCGGCGTCGCGGATCGCCCACGCGCTCGGCTTACGTGAGACTTTCGGCTGCTGAAGCGCGCCGAGTTGGCTCACCAAGCGCTGCCACTCGACAGTGTCAAGTGCGATATTGATGGCAAGCGGGGCCGTCGCGCTGGGCTTGGCAGCGGCCCGGGCGAGGTTGGCACCAACGGTCTTGGTCGCGCCCGAGGAGCGTCGTCCTCTACCGGGCAGCACGATCTGAATGAAGGTCGAGTGGTCTGGAGCTGCCAGCGTGGAGGGCGAGCCCGGGTACTGCATGAGGCTCACTATCCGCTTCGGCGCGTAGCGATGCTTGAGTGTGAGCAGCGTGCGGATCGTCACGTCGGTGACCGTGCCCACTCCCTGATGCCCAGCGATGGGGACACCGTTGATGGCAGCGATATCGAGCGTCCCCGCGGCTGGGAACACCGTGATGAGGCCCTTGGAGGTGTACACCGCTCGCCCGCAGCGCAGTTCTCCAACGGTAGGCTTCAGCCCGCCGCGAGAGAGATAAACGAGCAGGGCGAGTGTCTCGCGACTCACCTTGCCCGCGGCCACCTGACCGCGGTCGCACGCGCCGAGCTGGATGCCCGGGTCGGCAAGCACCGCGCGCTCCAGTTCGCCTTGGGAGAGCAGAAAGGCGCCGCTCGCGGTCGCCCCTGCAAGCACCCTTCCGGCTTTTGCCCCTTGCGGGTGAAGAGCGGCGTCGAGCTGACTCCAGTTGGCGAGTATCGGCCGCGGGTCGATCGCGGCCTTGGCACCGGCGGGACGGATCGCAAAACGCAGACTCGCGTCGGGACTTTCAACGCTTGACCCCAGATGACCGAGCACAGTGCCCTGCGCCACCACGGCACCAAGGCCCAGCGTCAGCCAGCCGTTCTGCTTCGATCGCGCCGCCCGTTCGTTCGCGTGCTTGGCGGCAATCGCGTCGGGGTTGCCGGGATGCGCGAACACCCTGACCTTGCCGGCACCGCCAGAGGCCTCGGAGAGGCCGAGAGAGGAGACGCTCGAGCTCTTCTGGCTCGCGGGAGATTGCTTGCGGGTCACGTGAATCGTCACCGGCGACTGACTGCCGGCTGTCGCGGCCTGCGTCGGGATGGGGTCAGCGCCCTGTTCTCCACTCGGCAAGGCCCCCTTGGGGACCTGTAGCTGCGTGGGCTTGGGCAGACGGTAGCTGGGCGCGAGGCTACCCAATCCGCTGTAGG
>JBOGYB010000028.1:0-9245 GCA_050696555.1 Solirubrobacteraceae bacterium
GCCCTACTCCGCGCGTGCGCGCGAGTCACCCCGAAAACAGACACACATCCGCCAGACCACCGGTGCATGGCGTCTGGGCTCCAGCTGCCCCGAGGGACCGCCTCAGATAGTGGCGGGAACGCTGCCGGCCATCTTGCGCAGCCCAAGTCGCATGCGTCCCTTGACAGTTCCGATGGGGGTGTCGAGCATTGTGGCGATCTCGGTGTGGGTGTAGCCGCCGTAGTAAGCAAGCGTGATGACGCGGCTCTGCTCTGGCGGTAGACCGTCAAGCGCGGCAAGCAGTTCGCGCGAGCGCTCGATCCGGGAGACTTCCCCATCGGTGAGCTCCAGCGAGGGAATGACCTCCTCGACGCCGCTGTCGGTCGATCCGGCGATTTCGTGGGCGACGCTCTGGCGCAACACATCGATAGCGCGATTGCGCACGATGCGGAGCACCCACGCCCTCACACTGCCACGCCGTCGGTCGAAACGATGGCTGGAGCGCCAGAAAGAGAGGAACGCCTCCTGCACCACCTCCTCGGCGATCACCGGTCTTGGGCACATCTGAGCGGCCAGCGAGGCCGCAGCGCGTATGTGACGCCGGTAGATAACCGCAAACGCTCGGGGATCGCCCTCTGCGACCCGGGCCATCAGGGCATCGTCGGTGAGGCTTCCGAAAGCCCGACCTCGAAACCCGACTGGACCGCTAGAGCCAGTACGAGTAGGGCGACCAACGGCCGATGAACCGCAATCGACCGCAGCCACGGCGCTGGTCGCTTTGTCTTCAATACGTTCCATATGCCTGACAGTCGGAATAGTTCCGTAGGCCACACTGTGAACGCAACGTTGTCGAATTGCAAGCAACCATGCAGCATCAGGCCGCTCGCTGCGGGAATCGGGGCACTAGCTCATGCAGACCCTGAGCGCGCCAGGAGGGTTACGACACTTGACCAGGAAGGAGCTACAACCAGCGATCGCCGAACAGCCGGCGGGTGTGCTCGCGGAGGTCACCCACGGCGCGCTCCGCCACGACACGGGCCCCCGATAGGCCGCTTTCCTGCGTGCGTGCGCGCTGGCGAGCGCGCAAAAGCACGAGCGCCACCCCGGCACTGCTCCCGACGACGACAGCAGCGACCGGACGAGCCCAGTTGCGTGGGTCGCGCATCGCCGATAGCTCCCACGCTTCGAGCTCCTCTGCCGCGCTCTCGGTGATGCTCACAAGCGTGGTCTCCAGGCGCCTGCCGAGATCCTCCGGTGGCTCGACCGGAGAGAGCGCTCGATGGAGCAGACCCTCGAAAGGGGACACATCACTCATCGAGTGACCCCACACCTGAGATGCCCACCATGTCCTCCAGTTGCTTGATGGCGCGATGGATGAGCACCTTCGTAGCTCCATCGGAGCGACCCATGGCACGCGCGATCTCGCGATTGTCCATACCGAGCGCGAACCTCATGATCAAAGCCTCGCGGCGGTCGTCGGGTAGCCGCCGCACACCCTCGAGCACACGGGAGAGCTCGTCGCGGCCCTCCACCAGGTCCTCGGTGGTATGGGAAGCCATGAGCTCCGAGGTGTCGTCGATCGGCGACGCAGGCCGGCGGGAGCGGTCGCGATAGAGGTTGGCGGCGAGGTTGTGAGCGATACGAATGAGCCAAGGGCGCAACGGCCGACCTTGGGACTCGCGCTGGGCTCGTTCGAAGTGGCGATAGGCCTGCAGGAAGGTTTGCTCGGTGAGATCCTCGGCGTCATGATGGTTGCCGACGCGGTAGTAGGCGTAGCTGTATACGTCCCGCAGATGGGCTCTGTAGAGCTCTGAGAAGTCGGCGTCGAGCCGCGCCTTGGACTCCGGCGGTTGCTGGCGTGCCACTCATCGCACCCTACCCTCCCGGCGACCCGGTCCAGGTCCTCAAGCCGCGCGCGCACGGCGTTCGGGGGAGTCACCAAGTCTCTCATCGGTGGTGACGGCACCAACGCCACCGAGCCATTCCCATTGGAGGCTCACACAGGCCCAGATGCGCTCGGATACGCCCAGCGCCATCGACGGCGAGGGGTGCTCCGCGGTGGGAAAGCCAAGTGCTCGACCGCATCGAAGCGTGACCTTGCGCGGACGGATACGCCAGCCACGGCGAACATCTTCGGTTCCCATCACGGCGATCGGCACAACTCGCGCCCCGGTTTGCAAGGCCAGCCGACCAACGCCACGATGGGGATGGCCGAGCGGACCCGGCCGCACACGGGTGCCCTCGGGAAAGATGACCACGCAGTCGCCTCGTTCGAGGATGGCACGAGCGGTGTCCATCGCATGCTCGTCTCCCGCCCCCCGATCCACTGGAAAGGCACCAAGGCTATTGAGCAACCAAGCCTGCCAGCGCCGCTCGAAGAGCTCACGCTTGGCGATGTAGTAGACAGGCCTCTTGGTGAGCGCTCCGATGACGAACGGATCGAGGAAGCTGCGGTGGTTGGCCGCCAGCAGGACTGGACCACACGCGGGAACGTGCCCCCGCCCGATGCGCTCTAGACGGAAATAGAGAAGGAAGGACGGCAGCAACACCCCCCTTACCACGAGATAGAGCAGGGGATTCACACCGCGGGTGAGCGATCGCTCGCGCAAAGCAGCCAGACCACCGGCGTTTGCGCATGCAGCAACCCCGCCCGCGGACGACTCGCGGTCAGAGGCAGCCGCGTGGGTCACACGCGCCTCGGCGGGTGCGCGCTCCTCCGCTCTACGCCAGGCCGCTGGCAAACTCGGCTCCATACAAGGGATACCCGTGCGAGGGGGCCACGTTACAGCGCGCGGGACGCTACCCTCGGTGCTTCCCGCCGGAGTAGCTCAGCTGGCCAGAGCACCTGTCTTGTAAACAGGGGGTCACGGGTTCGAATCCCGTCTCCGGCTTTCGCGACATCCCTGCTCCTCCCACCTTTGAGGGACGGGTGTCCCCTCGACACAGCCATAGGCGCTGTCATCCTGCAACGGGGCTTGCGATCGTCGCCTCTGGCCAGAGAGCCAATTTGAGCGCCTCGATGTTTCCGACTCCGTCGAGCGATCCCGCGGGTAGAAATACGATTCGCGGTGGGGTGGATTCTCAAGCATAGGCCCCGCAAACGCGGCGGAGCGACGCGTGACCGAGTTGTCCGCTAGAGCGTCGATTTCCGCAGAGATGCTTAGCAATGCGGCAGAAAACCGCCGTTTCGGAGACAACCTCGACTATTGTCACGTACTTGCACAAAGTCCACTGGTTCGAAGATAGGGCCGAGGCCGGTGTCCGCTAAGCACGCTGTGCTTGGGCTCGTGATCGAGCAACCCGGGTACGCATACCGAATCGCATCGGGAGTGCGCCGGCAGTTGCGGTTTGCGGACCTCGCCGACTCCTATCCCTATTGGGCCCTCGAGAAGCTCGAGACAGAAGGACTGGTGCGGAGGGTAGACGAGAACGGCAGACCGCTCAGCAATGGGACCTCAGGGAGGAGGGCGATATACGAAGCGACCCCCAACGGGGTGGCATCCTTCGAAGAGTGGCTGCTCTCCACCGCCGCGGAGCCCCCCCTGCGCGACGATCTGCACTTTAGGATCGCGTTGTGCCGACCCCGCGACGCGACTCGCATGATCGAGCTTATCCACGGACAGGAGCTCGTGTGTCTCGGGAGGGTGCAAGACCTCAAGCGGTCGTGCGAAGAGGACCAAACTGAGTGCACCGAATGGGACCGCATGGTGACGGTGGTTTCGCGAGACGCTGAGCTCGCGTTCTGGAACGCGCGAATCGAATGGTTGAGGGGAGTTCGCGAGCGACTCGAAGGACTCCCGCTCGATACCCCCCAGACGGCGATTCAGCGCTGAAAGATTCAGAGCTGACTAGCTCAAATGGGCCCAATTGGCCACAATCGTGTCCGCCAAGGGCAAGCAGGGAGCAAAGAACGGGCGAGAGTGGAACGCCGGGAAAGGAAGCCCAACTTATGACAACCATGTCCCCTATCCGCGGAGGGGTTTTGCATCTGCCTACATCTCATGAGGGTCGCTACTCGCAATCGCTCGAGCGCGGGTTGGCGATCCTCAGGGCGTTCACGCCGGAGCGCCCGTGGATGGGCATAGCTGAAATCGCCGAGACCCTCGAGATGAGCCGCCCGACGACCCATCGGTACGCGTCGACGCTCGTGGCGCTCAACTACCTCGAGCAAGGGCCTGGACGCAAGTACAGATTGGGGATGCGCGCGGGCGACCCGGGACGGTCGGCGGTGGGGTCGACGAGCCTTCGCAATATCCCCCACCATCTCGTCGCCGACTTGCGAGATACAAGCGCGTGCACAGCGAGTATCGCGGTGCTGCATGGCAGGGACATCGTGTACATCGACCGTGCGCGCAGCGCGTGGCAGGGACAGAGTGAAGTGGCGGCGAGACTTGGACGCGGTTCGCGCTTGCCGGCGAGGAATACGGCGATGGGAAGGGTTCTGCTGGCGGAGCTACCGGCGCAGGAGCGCGAGGAAGCCATCGAAGCGGGAGGTTTCTCGACGACCAACGGCGGCAGCGCTTCGAAGAGCAAGCTCATAGACGAGTTGAAGCGTGTGGGTGAGAAGGGCTTTGCGATCACCGACCAGGTGCACGTTAAGGGGCAGTTGTGTGTGGCAGCGCCAATCCGATCGCGATCGGGCGAGGTAGTCGCGGCGGTGGACGTGGCAGGGCTCAAGTCACGCTACTCGCGGGCTCAGGCGCGGGAGAAACTCGCGCCGCTGGTGGTGGCGAGCGCCACCGAGATGTCCGCCGAGCTGGGCTTCGCGCTATAGCGCGATCCGAATGGGTAGGTGCGCAGGCCCTAACGCGCGCGCACCTTCAAACACCACCAACCAAGACTACACAGCTCTCGTCTCGTAGCTCTCAACCGTCGAGCAGGCCAATGTTCGACGCGCGAGTGACGGCGTCGGAGCGAGAGCAGACACCGAGCTTGCGGTAGACCGCATGGGCTTGGGTCTTGACCGTGTTAGTGGAGACGTGTAGGCGGTCGCCGATCTCGCGGAACGAGAGATGGGTGGGTAGGAAGCGCAGAATCCGCAGCTCGGCCATGGTGAGCGTGGAGGGACCGGCGAGGGCGTTTCCAGCCGCCGAGTCGACCAGCCCCCAGACTTCGTCGAGCCAACCGGCGAAGAGAACCGCGTCGGGTATGCGACGAGCAAGCCGCGAAGCCTCGGCAAGCAGCATTCTGGCAGTGCGAATGTCGGCGAGCCGCAGAGCCGCGCGGGCGAGGGTGATGCGTGTCTCGGCCTCATACCAGGGAATGAAGTCGCGTAGACCCCCGAGTAGGTGGGATGCCTTGCGGGCGTGGAGCTTGCCCTCGTCGACTTGACCGATATGGGAGTGGACGTCGGCGGAGACGGCAAAAGCGAGCACCGAGCTGGGATAGGAGGAGAGGTCGTGCAACTCGATTTGGGAGATTGCGCGTGCGACGAGATCGATCCCGCGCTCCCAGTCGCCCTCTTCCGTGGTGATCATCGCGAGTTGAGAGAGGCATAGGGCCTCGATGGGGGGCGCAGCGACAGAGCTGTGGTGGATGCCCTCTTCGAGGTGCTCGCGCGCCTGGAGACGATCGCCGGTGAGATGGTCGGCGACTCCTTGCAGCAGCGAGAAGATCGGCCGCCAGGGGCTGCCCTCCTCCTCCAGTTCGAATGCGCGGGCAGCGGAGCGGCCCATCGAGCTGAGCCCCGAGCGGGAAACAGCGGCTTCGATGACAGCTACCCCGGCGGGCAGGGACGCGACTCTCGGAGGGGTGGTGGAGCGCGCGAGAGCAGCGGCACCCAGCAAACCCCAGTGCTCGGCCTCGCGCAGATTCCCCAACGCAAGAGCGCTGTGGGCGGCGGTGAGTGCGAGCGGTGCACTGGCGGAGACCTGGTCCGCGGAGAATTGCCGCAGCCAGTCTTGGAGAAGATCGTTGCGCCCGACGGTGACATAGCTGGGGAGGTGTACCCAGAGGAGCTCGCCGGCGCGCGAAGCGTCGCCGGCCGCGACGGCGTGAGCGATGGCGCTGTCGAAATCTCCCCGGTGGGCGTGGAAGAGGCTCGCGCGCCGATGTGCCGCCGTCTCGCGGTGGGGGTGCGAGTGGCGCAGCTCACCCAACAGCATCTCGCGCAGCAACGGGTGCAGACGGTAGGTGTGGTGAGTGCGATCGACCGCGTTGAGCGGTAGGGGACCGTTGGCGAGACGGTCGAGCGTGGGAGCGGAGAGGGTCGTGTCCAGGACCGCGTCACAGAGAGGGGCGGAGAGCTGCTCGCAGACCGAGGTGGACTCCAGGAACTCGACGTCCTCGGATTGGAGCTCTGAGAGAAACTCGTCTCTCATGTAGTCGGCGACAAGGTGATCGTCGCCTGTGAAGCATGTAAGCGCACCGGCTGGATCGGGTTGGTGACGGGCGCAGAGAGCAGCGAGATAGAGGCCGGCCGGCCAGCCCTCGGTGCGATCGAGCAGCATCGCAAGCTCGGATGGCCCGACCGGTACGCCGGCGGCGTCGAGCAAGGAGGCGGCCTCGGTGTACGTCATCGCGAGGTCGTCGGCGTCGAGCTCCAGGAGCGAGCGGTGGGTGCGCAGCCTGCCGAGCGGGATGTCGGGACGAGTGCGCGAGGCCAAGATGAGCTGGGATCCCGGCGGAAGGTGTTCGGCGAGGGTGGTGAGAACCGCGAGCGCAGGGGAGGAGGTGAGGTGGTGGACGTCATCGAGGATCAGGAGGAATTGATCGACCGGGCGCTCCAGCGTGGTGGCGAGCAATGCAAGCAGCGCAGTTGGCTCAGGCTCCGACCTGACGGCCTCGAGCACTTCGCAGAGACCGGCCGGGGCACATTTGAGATCTTCAAGGCAAGTGACGATGTCGCGGATCAGGAAGTTTGGATCGTCGTGCCATGCGTCCAGTGCCAGCCTGTGGCTGGGACGTCGGTCGATTGCAACCAAGTCGTTCAAAAGGCTCGTCTTGCCATAGCCGGCAGGCGCCACAATCACGACGAGAGGCGCATTGCGTCCTTCCTCGAGCTTCGCGAGCACACGCAGTCGCCGCACGAGCCCTTCGGGGGAGTGTGGCCGGCCGCTCTTGACGGCTTGCGGCATCGCTCAAAGGTACGCTGCGATGCGGCTTTCGCCTATCCGCCCTTAGGCGCAAATCGAGGCTACGACTACGGATATTGGGTACGTAGGAAATGCCTAATGACGGTCCCGACGCCGATCGCCCCTCGGCGACCGGGACCATCGCGCAAAGCGCTCAGGAGAGGATGCGGGCCTTCTGGGCGGCAAACTCCTCGTCGGTGAGCACCCCCTGCTTGTGGAGCTCGGCGAGCTCTTGCAAACGCTGGACCGCGTCCGCGCTCATCCCACCCGGCTCGGGGGAAGCAGGCGGCGCGGGCTGTTCAGGTGGTGACGCACCAGCCTGCGCTTCGGCGCGGCGCTTGCCGGCGAAGTAGGCGCCGCCGCCAACGGCCGCTGCGCGTAGGATGGGTCGACGGCGTCGTATCGGCATGCGACCACCCCTATTCGCCGTCGGCTTCGGGCAGCTCGAGCCCGAGCGCGAGCATGATCTCGGGTGCGGCAGCCACCACGCGTGGACCCCCGACCTGAGGTGCGACAGCGCGCAACACCCCTGTTATGTCCTCGGGCGTTGCTCCTTCGGCGAGAGCATTTGGTACCTGCCACGCGTAAGAGGCGGGCGGGGAGTCGAGCGCCACGAGCGCGGCGATCTTCACGAGCGCGAAAGTGCGCCCGTCGAGACCGCTTGCGGCAAGGTCCACCTCGCGGAGCCCAACCGCCGTCTCGAGCATGTCAAGCTCACCCGCCGAGATGCCCTCGAGCGTGCGTTGTGTATCCGTTGTGACGGCTGCCATGGGTCTTCCTCCGTTTCGATATGGCTTCGAGCACGAGAGCTCTCAAACGGTGCGGCCCTGACGCCCTCCGTAGGCGACGAGGCCATAGATGACGAGGATGTCGATCGCGAACATCGCGAGCACCCCCAACGGGTAAGCGGGGATGAAGATCAACATGATGATCGCGTTGACCGAGGCCGTTAGGATCCCGACCCAACGTCCCCACTCGGCGTGACCAAAGATGGCGACGGCGGCGCAGAACTGTACGACGCCGGTGATCATGATGACCCAACCCCATGTGTTCAGGTCGCTGAGGATGTAGGTAGCTTCGCTCGTGTAGAAATGGGATTTGGAGATCGCCGCGATCCCGTAGATGAAGTTGAGGATCCCAACGATGGCGATCATGATGCCCGCGAACGTGACCCAACCTTCGCCTTCATACCAGTCGCCACCCGAGCCCGAGACGCCCCGTGACGACCCGGTGGTGGACGGTGTGTCGTAGCCGCTGTCCATGATGCGCTGCCTCCTTGTTGTTACCGACAGGCCTTTGATAGGGAGGGGCTTGGTTGCCTCCCGACACTCTCAAAGCTAGGAGCGGCAAGGGGCGGGCGCATCCTCCGAAGCGGGTGATCTTCATCGCAATCACCCGCTTGGGGTGATGTCTCGCGAGCCGGCGAGCCTTAGCGTAAGTCAGAGCCTCCGAAAAGGGGGCACGAGGCGGTGGACACCGCGAGCAGACTTAGACGACAACCGTGAGGAGGCCGACATGTCGGATTTGATCGCGATCGGCTACGACGACGAAGAGACCGCCGCAAAGGCGGCCGAGGAAGTGAGGAGGCTCGCAAGCGACCTCATCATCCAACCCGACGCGGTGGCAACGATCGTGAGAGACAGGGACGGTGACTACCACGTGAGCACCAACCATCATTTCGTTGGCGGGGGCGCCACATGGGGGATGTTCTGGGGTCTGCTGTTCGGGCTTCTCTTTTTCGTGCCGGTGTTCGGCCTTGCGATCGGCGCCGGCTTCGGGGCTCTGTTCGGGAAGATCGAGAAGACAGGTATCGACAAGGAATTCCAGAAGCAGGTGCGCGACATGATCAAGCCCGGGAACTCGGCGCTGTTCTTGATCGTGGAGAAGATAACCCCCGACAAGGCGATCGAAGCGCTGAGCAGGTTCGGCGGCACCGTGTTGAAGTCATCGCTCTCCAACGACGCGCAACGTGAGCTTCAGGAAGAGCTCCACAGCGGCGCAGTGACAGCTTGAGGAGCTTTTGACCGTGCAATGGGTGGCGTTGACCCTGTGGGTTTTGGTCACGATGATTGCGCTCCCGCTCTCCATGGGGGCTGCCTATGGAAGGGCATCGCTTGGGGTACAGGCGCTAGCGGCAACCGGCGGGCTTGGACTGTCGATCGCAGTATGCGACGGAGCGCCGCTGTCATTGGC
>JBOGYB010000029.1:0-9194 GCA_050696555.1 Solirubrobacteraceae bacterium
CTTCGAGTCCGTGCGGGCATCTCGTAGGAGATGTGCCCACGGCGGTGGCAAGCGCGCTGTAGAGGTCGGGGACGACCTACCCGACAGACGCCCGAGCCTCGACCTGCCAGGTCAAGTCGTGCGAATGATCAATACCGAACACGGTGCGTGATGGGACACCTTGTTTGGCACTGAGCCCAGCAGGAACCTCTTGGCTCCTGTCATGCCCTTGTTGCCAACCACTATCAGGTCGGCTTCGCGCTCCTCGGCCACATCCAGGATCGCATCCGCCGGGTCGCCCTGGCGCGGGTAGATGTTGACTTGCACACCCGCCTCGCGCGCCAGCTCGGCTGCAGCCTCCAGGGTGGCGTCGACATCCTCACGAGGATTTACCGCCCACTGCAGATCTTGCGGGATGTCACGTCGTTCCTCACGCAGCCGCTGAGCAGGCACAGGCTCATATGCGCTCACGAGCTGGAGTGTCGCACCCACGGACTTGGCTAGATCGACCGCTTCGCGCACGGCCTGACCGGCGGTGTCCGAGCCATCGGTACCAACCACGATCGATCTGAACATGACCCTCCCCTTGGCGACGTTTAGCGCTGTTAGATACGCAGGCTCCCGATCATATCCGCCCGTCATGCCTCGTGAACGAGAGCACGCGACGCCAGTCACGCAAGCTTGGTGATCGCGATGACCATCCCGATCAGGACGAACAGGACAATCGCAGCTTGCAGCCAGATCCAGGTCGGCGACATCGAGGACGAAGGCTACCGGCTCGTCACGAGCAAGCAGTCGCGCCACCCTCGCGGCCAGAGTATTGGTGTGCCGGCCTATTCAGCGTCGCGGAACAGCGCTACGAACGTGAGCAGCACGATCTTGAGATCCAGGCCGAGCGACCAGTGGGCGATGTAGTAGTTGTCCCACTCCACCCGCTCCGCCAGGGACGTTTTGCCGCGTAGGCCGTGCACTTGCGCCCATCCGGTGATCCCCGACTTGACGCGGTGACGGTCGCCGTAGCGGTAGACGACAGGCTCGAAACGCCTCACGTAGCTGGAGCGCTCCGGCCTGGGGCCGATGAGCGACATGTCGCCGTTGAACACGTTCCAGAACTGAGGAAGCTCGTCGAGCGACAGACGGCGCAGAAGGCGTCCGACGGGTGTGCGGCGATCTTCCGTCTGCACCGGCTCCCTCCGAACGGAGGCCGAGGAGTCGATGTCGGCGTCGAGACCATTGGAACCGACGATGCTCTCCGCCCAATCGGCGTCTCCCTCGCCATGCTGGGAGGGAGTGCCCTCCATCGTGCGGAACTTGAGCATGTCGAACTCATGGCCGTCAAGCCCAACCCTGGGTTGGCGAAATAGGATCGGTCCGCCCGTGGCGATCTTCACCAAGAGCGCCAGCACAGCCAGCAGGGGGCTCAGCATCAGGAGCACAAACCCTGCGACCATCCGGTCGAGCCCATACTTGATCGCGAACTGCCATCCCTTGGGATCGACCATCGAAAAGGTGAGCAAGGGCAGTCCCCCGACCGTCTCGTATCCGGCGCGGTGGTTCATCGTGTCGAACATGCGCGGAACGACCGACACTTCCATGCCGATCTCTTGACAGTGCTGGATGAGGCGACTCACGCGTGCGTCGGCGACCGTCGAGAACGCGACGATCAGATGGTTGACCTTCGTACGCGCCACGACGCCGTCCAAGTCGTCAAGCGTGCCGAGCACCGGCACATCTCGACCGCCGACCTCTGTGATCGAACGAGGGTCGTCGTCGACGAAACCGACAGGCACGAGTCCGTAGTCGGGGTGATTCTCGAGCCTACGGGCGACCTGAGCGCCAACGAGTCCGGCACCCATGATCAGGACGGGCTTGCCAATCAATTTGCGACTTCGAGCCATACGCTGCGCATTGGCGAGCACCACGCGTCCAAGGGCCACCCCGACTAGGGCGAACAGCCATGCCCTGATCCAATCGGATTGGTTAGGGACCTCCCTGTTGACGAACAACCCGATCATCGCGACCCCCATCGCCGCGACAGACACGGCGCTGAGCACTGGGACGATCCCGTCGAGCGCAAGCGCTCGCATGCGTGTGCGGTAGAGGCCACGAAGCAGGAACAGCACCATCACCAGAGGTGGGAGCGCCAATAGCGGAGCCTGCGCAGCGGTCACGCTCAGACCACCGAGGGCCAGCACTACGGCCCCACAGACGAGCACGAAGTCGACGGTCGGGCGCAAGATGCTCCAGCCGGGCTCTTCGAGCAACCATTGAGGCAGCCCCTTGAAGATTCCTCCGTGGGAGGCACGTGGGTACGGTGCGTGTCGTGCGGTCGACGCCCCGACCGGGAGACTTGTCGTGGTTTGCTGGGTTACGCGCATTCGGCTCATGACTGGGGCATCCTTCGATTGCATCGGCATCCCACGTGTAGACCTGTAGTGGTTGCGAACCCATCTGCCGGACACCGGCCCGGGAGAGCGAGCTCAGTCGAAGGGTTGCGGCTCGTCCAGCACATGCAAGCCAATTTGGGGTAGCCGGCAGCTCTCTCGGCTTGCGTTGAATTGTCTGACGAAACGTTCATACCCTGCCCTGGGTTGTCGCGGCTTGAGCGATCCTGTGACTCAATCTCCGTGCCCTTGGCATCTCGATCGCAAACGACCTGTTTCGATTGATCGGAACTAAATGAGTCGCGCGCGCAGGGAGTGCCTCGCGTAGAGGCTAGCGGTCTCCAAGCATGAATCGGACCGCAAATTTTCCAGAGACTTGCCTGTGTAAAGGTAGCGGAGATATGAGGGAAAACCCTTACGACACAAGTATGTCGCGCTTTCCGCTAGATTCCTTTGCACTGGCTGGCTGCCCAGCCAAATCTCAAGGTTCGAAGAGGAGCAGAGCACATGGCGAGCACAGCGACACCCCCCTCGACCTCAAACGGCTCCTCGGAGAGCCTGCCGGTCGACGCAATCTCCTACGAGGACCTCTATGCGCGTTGGGAGAAGGGCAACTGGAGCGCGATGGACTTGGATTTCTCCGAGGACGCCAAGCAGTGGAGGGAGCGCTTCAGCGAGTTCGAGCGCCAAGCGGCGCTGTGGAACTACGCGCTGTTCTTCTGGGGTGAGGACGCGGTGGCAGACAACCTCTCGCCATACATCGACGCGGCACCGAGGGAGGAGCAGAAGTACTTCCTCACAACCCAGCAGGTAGACGAGGCCCGCCACGCGGTGTTCTTCAAGCGCTTCATGCAGGAGGTTTGCGGCATCGGCGACGGCTCCGCGAGTAGCGGGCTACAGGCGATCAAGCCACAACTCAGCCCCGGCTTTCGCAAGATCTTCGACCGCCTCGACACGATGGCTGACGAGCTGCGCGCGGACCGCTCCCCCGCCAAGCTGGCGGCGGCGGTGACGCTCTACCACATAGTCATCGAGGCCTCGCTGGCACAGCCGGGTCAGCACTTCATCTGTAGCTACCTGGAGGAGCGCGATGTGCTGCCGGCGTTCAGGCAGGGGATGCAGAACATCGCCGCCGACGAGCAGCGCCACATCGGCTTCGGCGTGAAGCTGCTCTCTGACCTCAAGCGTGAAGACCCGGTGGGGGTGCCCAAGGCTGTCGCTGGGTTGCTGCGTGAGGTGACGCGCTACACCGCCCAGGTGCTGATGCCTCCAGGGTGGGACGAAAGCTACATCACCGTGTTCGGCGCCACCTACGACGAGGTGGGGGTGGAAGGGCTCACCTCGATGACCACCAAGCTGCGCTCCGCGGGACTGGCGGCCGAGACGCTTCCGGGACCGGCGCTCTTGCCCCCGGGCCTGGAGCCGATCGAGATCGCCGAGCGCGGGCGCACGCTCGCGCAGGCTGGTGTGATCGGCGTACGCGAGGGACCCTCAAAGCGCGACCCGGAGACATTGGCGCTGCTGTTCGACACGATCCGCCGGCAGGTGAACCCCGAGCACGGGCTCAAGCGGGCGACGACATTCCAGTGGGAGTTCACCGACCCCGATGTCCCCACGTGGCACTTGCGCGTGGACAACGGCTCGAGCTCTGTTGCCCAGGGCCCCGCCCCCAACCCCGATCTGCGTATGCGTATGGCCTACCAGGACTTCGTGGACATCATCGGCGAGCGGCTCGACCCGTTCAAGGCGCTTGCCCGCGGCAAGCTGCGTCCCCGTGGCAACCCGTTGGCGCTCAAGCGCCTGACGCAGGTCTTCCCGCGCAACTGAGCCACACTAGAAGCCGAACTCGCCCGCGGTGGGCGTGGAGCGGATGGGTGCGCTACCAGGCGATGGCACGCGCTCGGGACTGAATTCGGGCGCGGCTGTGTTCCCCGCGGCAGGGGAGGCGCGCCGCGGGGAGTGACGGCTGTGCGTCACACCCACCCGCCGTCGCGAACGATGCGTCGAGGGCTTCCTGACCGCGGCCTCGTGGTGGGCTTGCGCGAGCGGCGTCACCAGCGAGAAGCGGGAGTGCGTGTCACCCGAGGTGAGGGACGACCGATTCACGGCGCCGGCAGGGCTCTCAGAGCTTCCGTGGCCACTCCCGTGCAGTACGAGCCCGCCGGCAACCGCCGCCATGCCGACCACCGCCAGCTTTGCCCCCACCGAACCCATGCCGCCGATCCAACCGAAACTCGGAGCCGCCCCCGCGCTAGACGCGGCGGGGGTGCTCGCCGTGCCTGGGGCGCCCGTATCGGCCGCCGCGCCACCTCCGGCCGCCGATAGGAGCGTGAGGGGAAGCGGCGGCAGCACGACAGCGAGACCTCGCAGCGACGCCACATGCGAACGGCAAGCAGGGCACTCGCGTAGGTGGGCGGAGGCCAAACGGTGGCGCTCACCCTCGGGGTCGAGGATGCCGAACGCGTAGGCACGCATCAACGACGACTGCTGCTCGCACCAACCTCCCGCCTTGATGGTGGTGAGCAGCTCTCCCACCTTGCCCGCCACCCCCTGCCGTCCGGATGCGTCGCCCTCCATGAGCTTGCGCATCCGCGCCTCGCTGATGCCCATTTGCCTGGCCGCCTCTGCCCGAGTGAGCCCCTGCAAGTAGCAGAGCGAAGCCGCTTCGCACTCACGCGGCTTGAGCGAAGAGCGCAAACCCTCGAACAGGTGTCGCAACATCGCGCGATCGTCAAGCGCGCCGACGACATCGGGGTCGGGGGCCACCGGCCATAGGCCCTCGGGGGAGCCGAGTGAGCGACCCACCGTGAGCTCTTCCCAGGCTGTCCTGCGACGTGCGGCCGCACGACTCTCGTCGATCGCGCGACGGAACGTCACCGTGACCAGCCACCCGGTTGGGTTCTCGACTTCCTCTCCTTCGATCACGGCGGTGTAGAGCCCGGCGAAGGCCTGCGCGTAGCAGTCCTCGAGATCGCTGTGACCGAGCGCGATGCCCTTCGCGCCGAGCTGCGAGCGGACGACCGCCAGCACCTTCGCACGCAGCTCAGGAAAACCCTTGCGCAGGAGCCGCTCGGCGCGATAGCGACGTAGAGAAGACGGGGTCATTGACAACGAAGATCACGAATCGTGCGGATCATCCAACTGACGCATCGGGCAGCCCCGCCGCCGAGCGGAGCCTGGGGATAGGCTTTCGACCAATCTCCGGTCAAGCAAACATTCCGACGCCGCCGCCGCGCGAGGAGATCCTGGGGATTCCACTTGCGGTATCCGACTACGACGAGGTGATCGGGTGGATGGACGCGATGGTGTCCTCGCGTGCCCGTGGCTGGTTGACCGCCGCGGCAGTGAACCTCGTGATGTCGGCGCGAGACGACCCCGCCACGATGAGCGCGATACTCGACGCCACGCTCGCCGTCCCCGACGGTCAGCCACTCGTGTGGGCGTTGCGGTCGCTCGGCCACGCCCGCACCACACGGGTGTACGGACCGGACCTGATGGCACACTGGTGCGCTCACGCCGCCGGCGCCGGCACGCCCACCTACCTCTACGGGGGACGCTCAGAGGAGGCACTCGAGCAGCTCACCGAGCGTCTGCTCGCGCGCTTCCCCGGATTGCGCATAGTCGGCGGCTACTCACCCCCGTTTCGCCCCCTCACGGCAGCAGAGCAGGATCGTGTGGTGGCCGACATCGACGCCTCGGACGCGCAGGTGGTGTGGGTGGGCACCGGCCAGCCCAAGCAGGAGCTGTGGATGCACGAGATGCGTCCTCGCCTCTCCGCTCCGCTGCTTGTGGGGGTGGGAGCCGCCTTCGATTTCCACGCGGGGATCGTCTCCCAAGCACCACCCTGGATGCAGCGCAACGGCCTCGAGTGGGTGTATCGGCTCTCGCGCGAGCCCAAGCGTTTGTGGCGGCGCTACGCCTCACAGAATCCCCGTTTCGTGGTGGCGTTTGCGCGTCAGTGGATGCGTGAGCGGCGCTGACCGCGACCGCGCCTTTGAAACAGGATGGTTGGGACCCCCGCCACGACCCGCGGGGAGAATGAGACCGCCGATAACCTCTGCGCTGAGATGATCGAACCTCACAGCACCGCCGACGTCGCCGTGATCGGCCTGGGGCGCGTCGGGCTTCCACTCGCGCTCTCCTTCGCCGACCGTGGACTGTCGACGATCGGGGTCGACAACGACCCGACGCGACTCGGATCGGTCGGCGCGGGGACGATGCCCTTCCAGGAGACCGGCGCACAGGAGCTGCTGGAGCGTGTCCACACAAGCGGGCGCCTGTCGCTGTCCGAGCGCGTGGCGGACGCCGCCCGGGCAAAGCACATCGTGATCACGCTCGGCACCCCCTCCTTCTCGCACATCGAGATCGATATGCGCGACATCCGCTCGGCGCTCGACGACCTGCTCGGGGCGCTGCAGCCCGGACACGCGCTCACGCTGCGCTCCACGGTGGCGCCCGGAACGACCGAGTTCGTGGCTGGCTATCTGGAGAAGCACCGCGGCTTCTCCGTCGGTGAGGAGGTCTTCGTGGCGCATGCCCCCGAGCGCATCGCCGCCGGGCGGTTCCTCGAGGAGATCGACTCGCTGCCCTGCATCGTGGGAGGCGTGGGAGCCCGCTCGGGCGAGGTGGTGGCAGAGCTGTTCGGGGTATTCGACGCAGCGATCGTGCAGACCACTCCGGTGCAGGCGGAGCTCGCGAAGATCTGGGCGAACATCCTGCGCTACACCCAGTTCGCGCTGCCCAACCTGTTGATGATGGACTGCGAGCGCTACGGCGCGAACGTGTTCGAGGTGATCGACCTGGTCAACCGCGACTACCCTCGTGGCGGGCTCGCCCTGCCGGGACTCACGGCGGGGACGTGCCTACGCAAGGACTTCGCTTTCTCCGAGGAGCGCTCCAACGCGCCCGGGATGCTGCTGGCGGTATCGCGCGTGAACGAGTCGGTGCCGCTGTTCCTGGTGGAAGGCGTCAAACGCAGGCTCGGCTCGCCGTCGGGACGCAAGGTGGCGGTGTTGGGCTTGGCGTTCAAGGCCGACACCGACGACGAGCGCGACTCGCTCGCCCACAAGCTGATCCGGCTATTGGAGCGCGAGCTGGCGGACGTAGTGGTGCACGACCCCCACGTATCCACACCCACGGTCTCCTTCGAGGAGGCGATCGCGGGCGCCGAGGTGGTCGTGGTGGCGGCAAATCACAGCGAGTTCCGCGATCCACACACGCTTGCGGCGATTACCAAGAACGCAAACGTCGACTGCCTCGTGGTGGACCCGTGGAACTGCTGGGGAGCGGGCCAGGTGTTCGCCTATGCGAGCGAGCTGTCCACGCTCGGGGCGCCAAGCGCATGAGCCACCTCCAGACAGCCAGGCGCACAAGCGCTACGCCACACGCCGGGAGCACGGCTCGATGAGCCGTGTGCTTGTGACGGGCGGCGCCGGCACGATCGGCGCCGCTGTTGTGAGGCGGCTGCTCGCCGACCCCGCTTATGACGTGCGCGTTTCCGACCAACGCCCCGCACCGCAGTGGATGCGCGAGGGGTGTGAGGTCCATACCGGGGATCTGCGCGACTTCGCGCAGGCGGCGAGTGCGATGGAGGGCTGCCCGCTAGTCATTCACCTCGCGGCGATCGTGGGGGGGATCGGCAACTTCCACAAGCTCCCCCACACGCTCACAGAGGTCAATAACGGCCTCTACAACGCGGTTTTCCGCGCCGCCATCGAGCAGGGGGTGGAGCGCTTCACGTACGTGTCCTCCTCGATGGTGTTCGAGCGCGCCACCGAGTTCCCGACAACCGAGGGGCACCTGCCCGACTGTCCCACGCCGCAATCGGCCTACGGCTTCTCAAAGCTCTGCGGGGAGGTGTACGCGCGCGCCGCCCACGCGGAGCACGGCTTGCCGTTCACGATCTGCCGGCCATTCAACGCCTATGGCCCAGGGGAGATGCCCGACGAGGAGCCCGGCATCGCGCACATGGTGCCCGACCTCATCAAGAAGGTGCTCGAAGGGCAGCACCCACTCCAGATCTTCGGCTCGGGAGAGCAGACCCGCACGCTCACCCACATCGACGACATCGCCGACGGGATCGTCACCGCGATGTCCTCACCCGCCGGGTTGAACGAGGACTTCAACATCTCCGCCTCCCGCGAGCTGACCGTGGCGGAGACCGCTCGCATCATCTGGGAGGCGTGTGGCAAGGACCCCGACGAGTTCGCGCTGGAGCACCTACCCACGTTCGAGGTGGATGTTCCCCGCCGCTGGCCCTCGGTGGAGAAGGCCAAGCGGCTGCTCGGGTGGGAGTCGCGCATCGACGTCGAGCGGGGCATCGCCGCGACTGTCGAGTGGCTGCGCGGGCTGCCGGTGGGCGCCGCCAATCTTCCCTAGCCGCCACACCGCACCTCGACGCGAGTGGTGTCAGCGCCAGCGCGCGAGCAGGTCCTCGTCGCCCACTTCGCGCACAACGCGCGCGGGCACTCCCATCACAACCGCCCGGGGGGGCACGTCCTTGGTGACGACCGCACCGGCGGCGACGAACGCCTCCTCGCCGACCTCGATTCCCGGAGTGAGCACGGTGCCACCGCCGATGCGGCAGGCACGTCTGAGCGTCGCGCCGCGCAGCCGCATCTCCGGGCCATGGCGGGCCATCGTGTCGTCGTTGGTCGTGCAGACACCGGGGCCGACGAAGACGTCGTCCTCGATCACGGTGCCCTGCGTCAGGTAGACGTTGGTCTGGACGCGCACGCGCTGGCCGATGCGCACCTCGGGGTCGACGGCGCTGCCGCGCCCGATCACGCTGCCGGCGCCGATCTGCGAGCGTTCGCGCACGAACGACTGATC
>JBOGYB010000030.1:0-9135 GCA_050696555.1 Solirubrobacteraceae bacterium
CCTCAGGTCAGGTGTCGTTTGTCTCCGGCAAATGTGCGAGATCGTCTAGGTCGCGCGGTCTACCCGCTGCCCGCTTCATGGCGCGAAGATGCTCAAGGCTGCAAATCCGAACACGAACACCGTCCGGCTGTCCCTCAATTGCTTGGTCGGCCAGTTCGGCGTAGGGGTTGTCTGCATCGAGTCCCGCGATCCACTGCATAATGTCAAGCCCACCCAAGTCGGTCTCAAGACGGAAGTTTCCCCCTTGAGCCAAGTCCTCGACTGAAGCGGGATCGAGCGGAAACTCGTGGTCGTCGAAGTCTTCCCCCTCCGCGTTCTTCGCGTTCAACTCTCGCAGGGCGACGGCGAGCTTGCCGAGATTTGCTTGACTCGGGTCCGGCACGATGTCGAGGTCCTTCGAAGCTCTGATGAAGCCGTGAGCGTTGACGGCAAAGCCGCCGATGACGATGTGCTCGACGCCGCGCTCCTCGAGGAAGCGCAACAGGGGAATCGGGTCAAGCGCCTCGGTCACGCCTGAACGCTCGCGCGAATACATTAGCTGCGCGGGCCAAGGTCGCTGCCTCTTCGAGATTCGCGGTGACGCCACGTTGGCGATCACGTGCCACGCGCTTGCGCGTGACGCGCTCCTCTCGTGCCACCTCTTGGGAGGTCCAGTGGCTGCGAGGTTTAGTCGTTGTCGGTGTCGAGCCCATGGGGTGATGTTAGGGCCTCGCCCAGCTGCGGAGAGGCGAGCGTCCACGTTCGCGCGCAACGCGATGCATGCGCGCTCCGGTGGACGCTCGTCTCATAACTATGCCTCGGGGGCGACTGTCAGCCTTCGCCTTCCCGGGTGCCCGGGGGCGGTCCACCCCATCCGCCTGGTCCACCAGGGCCACCTGGGCGGTCGTGTCCCATGCCGCCTGCCGGCCTGAAGGAAGAGTCGGCCGCGTCGACCCTCGTTGTTCCATCCGAGCTGGCGAAGACGATCGCATGGTCGCTCTTCTGCAGTTCGCCGAGCTGGGCGGTCTTGCCGTCTCGTCGTACGCTCGCTCCGGCAGGGATCGTGAGAGTCACTGTTTTATACGTGAGCTTCTTGGTTCCCTCGTCGATAGTCAGTTCTTGGCCGGACACCGACTGAACGGTGCCGCTGTCAAGCGTCACGGTGTCGAACGCGGTGCCTTCCTTGTTGGGAACTACGCTCACAGAATGAACGGGTGGGGGGCCGCCGGGTGGCGGGCCGCCGTGCCGGCCGTAGTGACCTGCTTGGGCGTTTGCGGCACGGGCCTTGGTGCTTTTCGTCGTAGCGGCCGATCCGCCCGTGATCCCCGCCAGGGCCCCGACGGCCAGGCACGCCACCGCGACGATGACATAGGGGAGTCGTTTGAGCTTCATCTCATGTTCTCCTGTCGCTGTATACGTTTCGCCGCCACGGAGCCAGGGGTCAAATAGCTCCTTGTAGGTGGCCTTTACGACAGTCTCGGTGGCCCGCGTAAGCCGGACGTCAGATGTCTGTAGGAGGAGTGTGAGAAGGCGCGAGCACTCGCGGCACGCTCGTTAGAGCAGTCCGAGTGCGTTGCCCACCCCGTGCACGAGGTTGAACAGCGGCTGTGGGACGATCCCGAAGAAGATCGTGGCGGCGCCCGCGAGGATCGCCACGAACGCAAGCTCGGGCTGACTTGGCTTGACCGCGGAGGTGGCTGTGGCAGTGACATTGGGGGTGGGTCCATCGGGATCGTCGTCGAGCTCGGGCGAGCCACCGGCTATCGCCGGGACCGCCCCGGAGGCCGGCGCGGTAGCCGGCGAGGAGCCCATCCACATCGTGGCTATCACCGGCAGGTAGTAGCCGAGCGAGATCATCGAGCCAACCACGATCACCACGCCGAGCCAGGTGTAGCCGCCTGAGACGGCGGCGTCGATGAGGTAGAACTTGCCGATGAACCCTGCCGTAGCGGGGATGCCCGCGAGTGCGAGCATCGAGATCGTCATCGGCCACGCCAACCACGGACGCTCACGGCCAAGGCCCGCCATCGCCTGTGCGCTGTCACCGAGGTCCGTTTCACGCTCACGCGCGACGATCACCGCGAACGCCGCCATGTTCATCGCGAGGTACACGGCGAGGTAGAACACCATCGCTTGCCCCCCGAGCTGGGTGGCGACCACAACACCGGCGAGCATGTACCCCGCCTGCGCCACCGAGGAGTAGGCGAGCATGCGCTTGAGCGAGGATTGCCCGAGCGCGCCCACGTTGCCCACGAGGATGGTGATCGTCGCAAGCGCCGCCAGCGCCGGCCCCCAGCTCGCGTGGGCTTCGATCAGCGCGACGTCGAACAAACGCAGCAGCACCCCAAGCGCCGCCACCTTCGTGGCGACCGCCATGAACGCGGTGATCGGTGTCGGCGCGCCCTCGTACACATCGGGTGTCCACTGGTGGAAGGGGGCTACCGAGGCCTTGAAGGCAAGCCCCGCCACGCACAGCGCAATCCCGGTGAGCAGCATCGCGTTGTTTGCCAACCCACTGCCGGTGACGGCGCTTGCGATCGCGCCGAAATCGGTTGCGCCGGTCGCTCCATACAGCAGTGCGATCCCGTAAAGCAGCGTTGCGCTCCCTACCGAGCCCACGATCAAGTACTTGAGCCCCGCCTCCAGCGAATGCTCGTTGCGCATCTCCGCCGCGCACAACACATACAGCGGGATCGACAGGAGCTCGATCGCGAGGAACAACGCCACGGTGTTCTGTGCCGCTCCCAGCATCGCCATGCCGCCGATGCTCGTCAGGAGCATCGCGTGCAGCTCCCCGTGGGCCGCTTCCTTCGCGGCCTTCGAGCGCCAGGCGAGCACCGCCGCCGCCATGCCTCCTACTGCGAGGATCAAGTTCAGCGTGAGCGACAGACGGTCGATCCGCAACGCTCCCGACACCACCGACTCGGGTGTGTTCCAGCGCCAGATAGTCAAACCGAGTGCCGCACCCAGGGCGATGAGCGAAAGGGCTGGGACGACCTGCTCGCGAATCTGCCGCGAGCCGAGCAAACCCACGAGCAGCACCACGATCGCGCCGCCGAACAATGCGATCAACGGCGACAGCGCGGCGAAGTCGACGTGCGGACCTTTGAGGTGGGCGGCGGCGAGAGCTGTCATCGTCCTTCTGAGGACCCTTCTCCGGTTTCGATCGCCCCGGTTTCGTTAGCTTTGCCGGTGGCGTCTCGCGCCCCACCTTCACCCGAGCTTTCTACGCTCACGGTTCGGGGTTCGCTCACGGCCACCGATGCCGGGCTCGCGCCGAGCGCGAGGTGCGCGGCGGCCACCGAGGTGGTGGTGGACCGTTCAGAGCGCTTCAACGCCCCCTGCGGGTAGAGCGCGAGGAACACGATCACCGCCAGCAAAGGCACGAGCACGACGGCGTCCATGCGCGTCAGCTCGCGCGACTCGACGCCTGCGCCGACGCGGTTGTGCATTGCACGGATGAACAGGCGAAGTGCGTACACGCTCGCCATCACCACCCCGGCGAAGGCGATCGCGGCGATGACTAGCTTGGCTTTGAACACCCCAAGCAAGATCAGGAACTCGCCTACGAAGTTGGCCGACCCGGGGATCGCGAGCGTCGCCAGCGCCACCACGAGGAATACGGTCGCCAGCAGCGGCGCCCTGAAAGCGATGCCGCCCATCTCACGGATGTCCTCCGAGCCGCCCGAGCGGGCCGCGAGCAGCGCGATGATGAAGAAGATCGGCGCCACCACCAACCCATGGTTCACCATTTGCAGCAGCGCGCCTTGAGCGCCCTGCGGGTTCAGCGCGAAGACGCCGAGCGTGATGAACCCGAGCTGCGCCACCGAGGAGTACCCGGCGATCAGGCGAGCGTTGTTCTGCGTGAACGCCATCGCCGACCCGTACAGGACCGACAGCAAGGCGATCACCAGCATCAACACCTGGAAGTGCGCCGAGGCTTGCGGGAACAGGGGTAGCACGATCGCCAGGAACCCGTACGCCCCCACCTTCGAGAGCACCCCGCTGAACACCATCAGCACCTCGATCGGCATCGCGCGATACCCGTCCGGCATCCACCCGTGCAGCGGGAATGCGGGCATCTTCACGAGGAAGGCAGCGGCGAAGAAGAGGAAGATCCATTCCTGTGAGCCCGTGCTGAGCGGAAGCCCCTGTAGCTGGGAGAGCACGAACGTGATGTGACCACCGTTCTGCTCCGCGGCGAGCACCCCGGTGGCGATGGTGGCCGCAAGCATCAACAGCGAGCCCACGAGCGTGTAGATCACCAGCTTGATCGTCGCTTTCACGCGATCTGGTCCGCTTCCCCACCCCCCGATCAGGAAGTAGAAGGGGATCAACATCAGGTCGAAGAACGCGACGAACAGCGCCAGGTCCTGCGCGAGGAAGGCGCCCAGCACGGCCGACTCGGCGAGCATCATGTGGAAGTAGAAGAGGCGGGGCCGCTCGGGTGGGGGGGATGTCAATCTGAGGTTCGACGCCAACATCGAGGCGAAGAAGAGCAGCGTGGTGAGTCCCACAAGCAGCACGTTCAGGCCGCTCACGCCAAGCTTGTAGTGGATGCCGAGTTCCGAGATCCACACGATGTCGGTCACGTCCTTGAGCCCGTGCGAACCCGGTCCATATTGGACGATGTAGGAGATTGCCAGCCCGAGCGCGGCGAGTGACCCGGCCAGCGCGAGTGTGCCCGGTGTGCTCCATTTGCGGGTGGCAGAAGACGAGCTTGTGTCTGTGTCGCTCACCCTTGCAGGGAGTAGCGCGCCGAGCAGGCCGCAGGCGGCGGGCAACCAGATGAGTATCGAGAGCGCAGGCATCAGCGGATCACGTCTGCAGGAGGAAGTAGAGGCCGAGCGCCGCCACACCGAGCACCACGAGCGCGGCGTAGTAGCGCAGCAAACCGGTTTGCACCGCCCGCACCGACGCCGATCCAGCTCGCACCAGCGAGGTGGCGCCGCCGATCAGCGCGCCATCCACGAACACGCGCTCGATCGTCGAGTTGGCGAAGCGCCCCGCGGCTGCCGCCGGCTGCACGACCAGCTCGTCGATCAGCTCGTCGAACCACCACTTGTTGACGAACAAGGTGTAGGCGGCCTTGAAGCGGGTGCGCGCCGCCACGGCGATGGAAGGCTGCTTGACCCAGATACGCCAGGCGATAGCGATCCCGGTGAGCCCGAGCACCGTGCCGAGGATCAATCCGAACACGAGCAGCCCGTCGCGCGTGTGCACCGTATAGAGCGTCGAGCCCGCGAAGCTCGGTTCCAAGAACTTCGTTACGACTTCGTCAACTTCGGGTATCTGGATGAGCCCCGCCCCCACCGCGCCCACCGCGAGGATGCTCATCGCTACCTTCATCGGCATGGCCCGCTCGGCGATCGCGTGGGTGGGGCCGGGGAAGCCCACGTCGGTGTCCTCCACCTCGCCGGTCGCCGGATTCGCCGGCTCTGGCGCGTGGTAGAGGTGGGGTGGGTGGGATTCCGATTCAAGCTCCCGCGCCTGCTCCACCGGGTCGCCGTAGAAGGCACGGAAGATCATGCGGAACGTGTAGATCGCCGTCATGAACGCGCCGATGTACCCCAGCACGTAGAGCGCCCAATGCCAGCCACCGCGCTCTCCCGTAACGAGCAGTATCTCGTCCTTGGAGAAGAAGCCGGAGAAGGGAGGAACGCCCGACAACGCCAGTCCACCGATCACGAAGCACGCGAACGTGAACGGCATCGCCTTCTTGAAGCCTTTCATCTTCTCGAGCGACTGCTCTCCCGCCATAGCGCCGATGATCGACCCCGCGCCCATGAACAAGAGTGCCTTGAAGAAGGCGTGGGTCATCAAATGGAACATCCCCGCGGCATACGCACCAACGGACACGCCCATGATCATGTAGCCGATCTGCGACATAGTGGAATAGGCGATCACGCGCTTGATGTCGGTCTGCGTGAGCGCGATCGTCGCGGCGATCACAAGCGTTGCGCAGCCGACGATCGCGCCAGTGTCCTGCGCGGCTGGGGCCAGTTCGAAGAAGGGGTGCATACGCGCGATCAGATACACCCCCGCGGTCACCATCGTGGCGGCGTGGATCAGCGCGGACACCGGAGTCGGACCCTCCATCGCGTCGGGGAGCCACGTGTGCAGCGGCACCTGCGCCGACTTCGCAAACGCCCCCACAAGCAACAACAGGCAGCCTGCCACCACGTCGCCTTCGCCGCTCGTGAACACGCTCGGCGCGGCCTTGAACGCCTCGAGGAAATCAAGCGTCCCCGTGTGCTTGAAGAGGAAGTACGTGCCCAGCACCAACCCCACGTCCCCGACGACGTTGATCACGAACGCCTTGATCCCCGCCCGCGTGGCAGTGGTGCGCCGGTACCAGAAGGAGATCAACAGATAGGAGGCGGCCCCCACGAACGCCCACCCCACGATCAGCAGTAGGAAGTTGCCCGCCAGCACGAGCAACAGCATCGAGAAGACGAAGAAGTTGAGGTAGGCGAAGTAGCGTTTGAGGCCCTTGTCCTTGTCGAGGTAGGACACCGAATAGAGGTGGATCGTGGTCGAGATACCCGTGACGACGAGGATCATGAAGACCGACAGAGGGTCCACCAGGATCGACATCTGCGCGTCGATGCCGACGGTGCTCGCGTAGTCCCACAGCGAGGACACGAACTGGCGGTGATCGGCTGCGTGGCCTTGAAGTGAGATCAGCGCCCCCAGCGCCGCGAGGAACGCGAGGAAGATCGCACCCGTGCCGATCCACCCTGCTGTGCGGTCGGGCAACGCCCGGTAGCCGGCCCCGATCACGATCGTCCCGAGCAGCGGGAACGCCAACACAAGCCAGCCGAAGGTAGTCGTGCTCACGAACGCCACCTCTCAGACGGCCACGAGAGCTCGACCGACGCAAAGCACGCGGCAACGATCCTCATCCTTGAAGCTCCCTCAACTCGTCCACGTCTATCGGCAGTCGCCGGCGGTGAATCGCCACGATCATGCCGAGCCCGATGCACACCTCGCAGGCAGCGACCGTCATCACGACGATCGCGAGGATCTGGCCGTCTCCGTTGCCCCACATGCGCGAGAACGCAATCAGCGCGAGGTTCGCCCCGTTGAGCATCAGCTCGAGGCACAGCAGCACGACCAGCGGGTTGCGTCGGACCATCACGCCGAACGCACCGGTGCAGAAGACGATCGCCGACACGGCGAGGTACCAGCCGATGCTCACCAGCCACCTCCGCCTGCTTGCTCCCCGACATGGGTGGTCGAGCCCTCACTGTGCGCGGCGTTGTCGTCATCGAGATCGGATGTTCCGCGTGCGTGCGCGAGGGCCAGCCCTTCGACGCCCTCCACCATCGTGCCGGTGCCGCGCGGGCGCAGGATGTCAAGCGGGGTGAGCCGGTCGCGGTCATCCTCGTCTTCGTCCAACCCTCCGCGCCTACGCGCCAGCACGACGCCCCCTACGGCCGCGATCAACAGCAAGAGCGAGGCCCCCTCGAACACGAGCAGGAAACGCGTCAATAGGAGGTTGCCGATGTACGCGGGCGTGCCGAATGTCTTCGGCCCGGGAGCATAGGGCGCGCCATTGCCTTCGACGGCCTTCAAGCCGCTGCCGAGCAGGGCGATCAGGAGCTCCACCAGCAGCGCCCCCGCGAACAGCGCGCCGCTTAGCTTGCGCCCATCGGCTCCGCGTGAGCGTGCGCGCCGGGTGAGCCCCCCGTTCAGCGACTGCTCCTCGCCGCCCACGTAGGCCACCACGAACACGTACAGCACCATCACTGCGCCCGCGTACACCACCACCTGCGCCGCCGCCACGAATTCCGCGCGCAACAGTAGGAACAGCACTGCCAGCGACAGCAGGTGACCGACGAGCGCGAGCACGCTGTAGAAGGGGTTCGACAGGGTCACCACCCCGATCGCCCCCGCGATCACACCGATCGCGGCAAGGAAGAACATGACCGAGCTCACTCCCCCTCCCTCCGCAACGGCGTTCGCTCCAACGGCTCGGCGAGCAGCATCTCCTTGGTGAAGATCAAGTCGGTGCGCGTGTAGTCGGACATCTCGTAGTCGTGGCCCATCGTGATCGCGTCGAACGGGCACGCCACCTCGCAGTACCCGCAGAAGATGCAACGAGAGAGATTGATCTCGTACACCTCCGCGTATCGCTCCCCCGCGGAGACGCGATGCTCGGGGGTGTTCTCGGCCGCAACCACGCGGATGCAGTCGGCTGGGCACGCCGCCGCGCATAGCGAGCACCCCACGCACTTCTCGAGGCCGGGGCGGGTGGGGTCCGAATCCTCGAAGCGGTGCAACTTGTGCCTGCCGCGGAAGCGGGGATACACCGGCGTCTTCTGCTCGGGGTACTCCACCGTCACGGGCTTCTCCAGCATCCGCCCAAACGTCGTCTTCAACCCGCGCAACGTTTCCCCGAACGCGCGGTACGTCCCGCGCGTAGGCCCCGCCGCGGGCGTGCGCATCACCTTGACCACGTCCTTCCCGGGGTCCCACGTCATCAGTGCGTCACCACCACGAGCACCGCCGTCACGAGCGCGTTCAGCGTCGCCAGGGGCAGCAGGATCTTCCAGCCGAAGCTCATCAACTGGTCGTAGCGAAGCCGCGGGAGCGTCGCCCTCACCCAGATGAACAGGAACGTGATCAACCCCATCTTGAAGAGCACCACGATCGGATCGACCCAGCCGGGTGGATGAATCCCGAACGGCATCAACCACCCGCCCAGGAACACGGTAGTCACGACGCCCGACACCACGAGCACGTTGAGATACTCGGCGAAGTAGTAAGAGGCGAAACGTCCTCCCCCGTACTCGGTGTTATACCCACCCACGAGCTCCGCGTCGGCCTCCACCAGATCGAACGGCGCCCTGTTGGTCTCGGCGAAGCCCGCGATCAAGAACGTGAGGAAGCCGAAGAACTGGGGGATCACGTACCACATGCCTTCCTGCGCATGCACGATCCCCGTGAGCGAAAGGGTGCCCGCGGTGAAGATCACCCCCACCAGCGCCAACCCTTGCGAGACCTCGTAGGAGATCAACTGCGCCGCACCCCTCATCGCTCCCAGGAACGAGTACTTCGAGCCTGAAGACCACCCCCCGAGCATGATCCCGTAGAAGGCCACCGCCCCGAAGGCGAACAGGTACAGCGGCCCGATCGATACGTCGATCCCAT
>JBOGYB010000031.1:0-9122 GCA_050696555.1 Solirubrobacteraceae bacterium
GCATGAAGCTGGTGTACGAGAAGTTGTCCTGGTGGTCCCTGCCGATCTGTGCGGTCGGCTACAGGCTTCCCTGGCCGAGGAAGCGGCGGACGACATCACGATGCGGTGGTTCCCCTACGATCATGACGACTACTCGAGTGCTTTCGCCTCGGCCGTAGCGTCGGTTGGGGAGTCGCCCTGCATCGTGCATCCACCGGATGGTTTTCTGGGGCAACCGCTTGTGGGCTTCCTGGATCTGCTGACCCCCGGTGCGCCCGACCTCGTGGTCTTGGCTCGCGAGAGCCCAAGCGATGTGGACTCAATCGGGCTTGCCTCGCGCCGACTCTTGCGCCTGGCCAAGGACGAGGCGGGCAAAGGCGTGGACCTCGATCTCACAGGTGTGTACCTGTTCGGAGAGGGGGCGCTCGGTCGCGCGGGGACAACGGACTGGCGCCCGCAGGACGAATCCGGTCTTGCGGCGGTTGCCGAGAAACTTGTCGAAGAGGGTGGATCGCTGCGCATCGGGGTGGTCGAAGGCTGGCGCAGGTATACAGGGCGGGCTACTGACCTGCTCGACATGAACAGGGTGGCGCTGGATGCGCTTGGACCGCAAACAGGCGAGATTCCCGGTGAGCGCAACCGGATCGAGGGCACTGTGATCGTGCATCCCAGCGCCTCGGTGCAGGCAAGCGTGATCATTGGTCCCGCGATCCTCGGGCCCGGCGCGCTCGTCGTGGAGTCCTACATCGGTCCTTACACCTCGATCGGTGCGCACGCCCACATCGAGGGCGCCGAGGTGGAGCGCTCGATCATCCTCGCGGGCGCCTCCATCATGCACGTCGGCGGACGTCTGGTGGCGAGTGTTGTTGGGCGAGACGCACGTGTGGCCCGCGACTTCTCACTGCCACGTGCGATGCGTTTGAATGTAGGCGATGGCGGTGAGGTGGTGCTGTGCTGAGCCCTACGAATGCCTCGTTGCAGGTCTCCCCGACGTTGCTGTCCTCACCGGATAGACGCCGTGAGCGCGAGGGGGGACTGCGCGTGGCGATGATCCACCTCTCCGATTTCCGCCTGGATTCGCGTATACAGCGCCAGGCGCGTGCCCTCGCAGAGCGTGGCGACGAGGTGGATCTGCTGTGCATCGGTGAGCGCGAGGTGCTGCGAGTGGGCGAAGGGACGATTCGCACTCACCCGCTTGCAGCCACGAAGCCACAGGGGGGAGGACGGGCATATGTGCGTGGCTATGGCGAATTTTTGCTTCGCGCCCTGTGGTGCTTGACGATGCTCGATCGCGCCAGGCGCTATGACCTTATCGAGGCTCACAACATGCCTGACATCCTCACGGCAGCAGCGCTCGGGCCGCGCTTGCGTGGGACCCCGGTGATCCTGAATGTCCACGACACGTTTCCCGAGCTGTTTGCCACCAAGTTCGGTTGGCCCGATGACCATGCGATTGTCACGCTGCTCAAGCGTGAGGAGCGCATAAGCGCGGCATTTGCGACTCGGGTGATAACCGTCACGGACGGTGCACGCCGGCGCCTGGAAGGACGGGGTGTCGGTGTTGGGCGAACCGTGGTGGTGATGAACTCGCCCGATGAGCGTGTGTTCGGTCCTCCACGTGTGCCGGTTTCGTTGCCTGAGAAGGGGCCGCTGCGGGTGCTCTATCACGGTGGGTTGGCACCGCGCTTTGGTGTGGAGACGCTGATCCGCGCGTTCGAGCGCTTGCGCGTCTCCGCGCCGCGGGTGCAGTTGCGCGTGTGTGGTTCGGGCGAGGATCGCGATCGGCTCGCTGCCTTGGCTGCGCAGATCGATCCGCAGCGTATCGACATCGCCGCCGAGCCGACCCCGTTTGCGCAAATCCCCGCTGAACTGGAGGCTGCGCACATCGGCGTGGTACCAACATTGCACGATGGTTTCACCGAGCTTCTGCTACCGGTGAAGCTGCTCGAGTACGCGCATATGGGCTTGCCGATCGCCTCTTCAAGGCTGCCTGGGATAGCCGGCTATTTCTCCGAGCGAGAGTTGTGTGAGTTCGAACCGGGCGATGCCGATGACCTGGCGCGTGCGATCGAGTCGATCGTGGCGGACCCCGTATCCGCGTGCGACCGCGCCGCACGTGCGACCGAGCGTCTTCAGGGCATCGCTTGGAAAGAGCAGCGCGAGCGCTATCTGGGGCTCGTCGACGAACTCACAGCGAGTCAGGCTTTGACGCCGGTGCGCGCGAGCGCTTCGACTGCCACGCTCTCGGCGAGCCCCACCACCGACTCGCCGTTGAGCAGACGCGGATAGATCTGACTCGCCGAAGCCAGGGCCAAGCCCTCCACTGCGGGCCAGATAGGGGCGGTGCGCGGCTCGTGGCCAAGCGCGTGGACAGGCTCCACCAGCGGCGCGCGCTGCACGGTCCAGTCGACGACATCCTCGTCCTTGAAGTCGGGCGCGAGTCTCGCGAGCATCGCCGTGAAGCGCTTGTAGATCGACTCGTCGTCCTCGCTGAACTCGGGAGCGTCGGGGTCGCAGTACTTCGGTAGGTAGGCGAGGCGCAGACCGTCAGTGTGTTCTGTGCCCACCACGTGTGAGGTCTCGACGACGGTGGTGATCGGGGTGGGGTCGCAGATGTTGACCGAGTAGTAGGGCAGCAGCGAGCGGCGCAACTTGAGCACCAGGCATACGACGCCCAAGTAACGCTCGGGGTAGGCATCCAGCAGTGGTTGCAGCTCACCGGGAAGCAGGTGTTTGAGTCCCGGCGGCTGGAGTGTGGGGATCGTCAGGTCGAAGTGCTCGTCCTGCCCGTCCACGCGCACCCCGGTCACCTCTCCGGTGGGCTCGCGTACGAGCCCTTCCACACCGGCGCCGAGGCGGATGTCTACGCCCAGCTCCTCGGCGCGCGCTGCTGCCGCCAGCACGAGTGTCTCATGTCCACCGCGCAGGCACCCCATCGTCTCGCCGGAGCCGCCCTCCTCACGGGCGGAGCGCATACGATTTGTGCGTGCCCACAGGTAGGTTGCCGGAAGCTCGTCGTGGCGTGAGTTAAAGCGCGAATCGAGCAAGGGTCGCCAGATGCGCTTCACAACACGACGGCCGCAATGGCGGGTGAGCCAGGCTTCGAGCGGCCGGTGCTCGAGTGCCTTGTAGTTGCGGCGCAACTGGCAGTGCAACACGAACCACGCCAGGCGTGCCCGTCCCAGCAGCGAGAGCGGGGGAAAGCGCAGGAAGTCGCCGATCCCGTTGAAGGGGTACATCTTGTTGTCCACGAAGAAGCCCACCCCAACGGGTTTGAAGCTCAGATCGTCGGACAGTCCAAGCTCCTCGGTGAGTGCGATCATGCGCTGATCCGAGGGTACGATCACGTGATAGAAGCGATCCACACGGTGACCGGAGAAGTCCATCGCGCCGGCCAGCCCTCCCGGAGTGGGCGCGCGCTCGAGTAGCGTCACCTTGGCGCCGCCCTGGGCAAGTCGCAGCGCGAGCACCGTGCCAAGGATGCCGGCACCGACCACGCAAATGTGCGGTCGTCCCTCGCCGGTGGGGGAAGGCGCCGTGTGGGTCGTGCTGTCTACCTCGCTCATCGCTCGCCGGCGATGACGTGCAACTGCGCGGTCTGGGGTTGCGCGGAGCGCGATGCGGGATGCTCAGATCCGAGCGGTGAGATTGGGGGTGGCTGTATCCGCCCCACCAGATGAGCTGCCATCAGCCGCCCGTAGGCGAGGATCGTGGGTCGCAGGTTCATCTTGGAGGTACCAAGGCGGCGCGACCAGTCGTTGACCGTGGGAACCTCCACCACATTCGCGCCCGCGTTGTAGAGCTTGAGCAACAACTCTACGTTTGCGGCAAAGCCCGGCTCGCGCACTAGCAGGTAGCCATAGGTTTCGGCTGCTCTGCGCAGGGTGCCGGCGCGGTACACGCGATAGAGCGAGGAGAGCGTGTGAATGTCGCGCAGGCCGCCCGTGTAGCGAAAGACGTTAGATACCGATTTGGAGGCTGCGAGCCGCCAGGGGGCGACACCAAGGATGCGCCCTCCCGGGGCGTAGACGGACGCAAGCACCACATCGGCGCCTTCATGAAAGCGCTCGAGCATACGCGGGAGGTCTGAGAGGTCTGAGGTGTTGTCGGCCTCGAGCGTCACGATTGCATCGCCGTCCTGGGACTCGCCTAGCGCAGCGCGCAAACCGGAGTTGATGGCCGTGCCAAGACCGCGATTGACCTTGTGGCGGACGATCGCGAGGTGGACGGAATCGCTGTGCGCTTCGATCGCCTCCGCGGTACCGTCGGTGGAACCGTCATCGACGAAGATCACGCGTGCCCCCAATTCGCGGGCCACGGGCCCGAGATCGGCGAGCAGGTTCGGGATGTTCTCGCGCTCGTTGTAGGCGGGGATGACGAAACGAATCATTGCGGTCTCCTCAGGCTGCGACTCGGACTGGTTGCAGGGTCGGCATGTCGAGCAGGGTAATGGGACGGCTGTTGGCGGCCGAATCGCGCACGGCGATCGCCGCCGCCAGTGCGCGACAGCCCTCACCGGCGCCGACCGGCTCGGGGGTGTCGTCGAGGACACAGCGCGCGAACGCCTCGAGCTCGGCTTGAAGGGGCTCGACGCGCGGCAGCGCGAAGCGAATCGCGGCGCCCTCCGCGTCGCCGCGGATACGCGCGAGCTCGTTCCAGCCCATCGGTGCACCGCTTGACTCGGTGAACCAGACATCTTGGGTCAGGTAGGAGGCGCTCAGCATCCCACCCTCGCCGATCACGGTCATCTCGCGGCGCTTTTCCGGTGTGAGCCAGTTGACGTCCAACAGGCCCTGTGGACCGTCCTCGCCGAAGCGCAGCAGACAGGAGATCATGTCCTCCTGCGTGGGATGCACACAGCGGCTCCCTTCTGCGTAGATGCTCGTGATGTCGCGCCCCAGCACGAACTGCATGAGGTCGAGGTCGTGGGTGGCGAGATCGATCGCCACACCCGTGTCCTGAATGCGCGCCGGTAGCGGTCCAACCCGCGTGGCGTGTGCACGGAAGACGCGGCCGATGCGGCCCTCGTCAATCAGCTCGGCGAGCTTGCCTACCGCCGGGTTGAAACGCTCGATATGCCCAACCATCAGCTTTACACCGGCGATGCGCGCCGCGGCGGCCATACGCAAACCGTCCTCCAGGGCTGTCGCGATCGGCTTCTCCACGAACACGTGCTTGCCTGCGTCGATCGCATCGAGGGCGATGGCGGCGTGCTGTGCTGAGGGAGCGCACACGCAGACGGCGTCCACATCCTCGCGCTCCAGCAGCCAGCGGTAGTCGCCCACCCAGTCGATCGGTCGTCGGCCGATCCGCTCGCGCGCGACCAGCTCGTCAGGCTCTGCAATCGCAACGAGATTGCCGCAGGACACTCGCTCCCAGGTCTCCACGTGATAGGCGCCCATGCGCCCAGCGCCGATCAGTCCGATGTTCAGCTCATGCATGTGCCAGCGCTCCTTGCAGTGTGGTTGCCGCGTTCAAGGACGACGTCACGACATCGGCGATTCGCGCAGCGGCATGACCGTCGCCGAAGATCGCGGGACGCTCAGCCGGCAGCGGCTTGCTCAAGGCGGCGGCGAAGGCATCTGGGTCGACGCCCACGATTGTGTTCCAACCGGCCTCCACGGTGTCGGTCCACTCGGTCTCCTCTCGTAGCGTCACGCAGCGCACACCCCACAGATAGGCCTCGCGCTGAACGCCGCCGGAGTCAGTGGCGATCGCGCCGGCGCCGCGCTCGAGCTCCAGCATGCGCGTGTAGGGCACCGGGTCAAGCAGCTCGACATTCGACGGTGTCGACAGGCCCCACGCGTCGATAGCTGCGCGGGTGCGGGGATGCAGCGGCATCAAGACCGGTAGCGGTGAGCACGCCAGGCAGGCGAACACGGCCCCCAGGCGCTCGGGGGTGTCGGTGTTGTAGTTGCGATGGACGGTAGCCAGCACATAGTCGCCGTCGCCGGCCGGCTCTACGCTCGGGCGCCAGCGCTCCAGCATGTCGCACAGGGGGTCGCCGGTGACATGTATCTCACCACTCACACCCTCGGTTTCGAGGTTGCGCCGCGCTCCGGCAGTTGGTGCGCAGAGGACCTGGGCGAGCCGGTCTGTTTCGATGCGGTTGTACTCCTCGGGCATATCCTCGCGATAGGAGCGAAGACCCGCCTCGATATGAACGAGTGGGACACCGGCGTTGGTGGCGGCGCGAGCGCCCGAGAGGGTGGCGTTGGTGTCGCCGCGCACGATCACCGCGTCGGGGCGCTCGGCGGCGATCAGTGCTTCCAGGCGCTCCTGTGCCAGCTCGACCTGCTCCTCGCGCCCGCGCGATCCGACGCCCAGGTTGTGGTGGGGGCGAGGGAGGCGGGTCGCGAGGATCTGGCCCTCGGACATCGCCTCGTCGTAGTGCTGGCCGGTGTGTACCAGGATCTCCTCAGCCAGCGGGGCAAGCGCTTCGCATACCGGTGCCGCCTGGATGATCTCCGGGCGGGCGCCGATGACCGAGAGCACTCGCGGCCGCTTCCCGTGGGCGCCCGACACCAGCGGACGCTGTGTGTCGATCGGGGCCTCGGTGGACATGTCAGGCGGCTGCCTTGTCGGTGAGTACGGGCAGCGAGAGCGGCATCCCGCCGCGACGCATCGACTCCTGCGCAAGCTCGATCGTAGCCACGATCTCGATTCCCAGGGCGAGGCTGGAGCGCGGCTCCTCGCCGGTGCGAATCGAATGGGCGAAGTCCTCGAGCTCCAAGCGCAGCGGCTCCTGTGGCTCGACTCGCGGTATCAGCACGTCGCCGGTGCGGTAGATCAACTGGTGCTCGCCGAAGTTAGCGGGCGTGGGCGGCAGGATGTCCATCCCACGGTCGTAGATTCTCACCGGTTCATCTGAGGCGGTGTCGTCGTATTGGACCATCCGCTGGCTTCCCACGACGATCATCTGGCGCACCTTGCGGGGGGCCAACCAGGAGATCTGCACGTTGGCGGACTGCCCACCGGCGAAGGTGAGCGTCATGAAGGCAGTCTCGGATACCCCTTGGCGCAGGACGCTGCTCCCCGATACCGCTACCTCGATAACCGGCTGCTGCAACCAGTAGAGGAGGATCGAGAGGTCGTGCGGGGCGAGGTCGCAGACGACGCCGTCGTCGTTGTACTTCCCCAGGTTCATGCGTGAGGAGGTGATGAAGTGCACGTCGCCGATCACACCGTCGCTGATCAGATCCCGCACAGTGTTGACGGCGGGGCTGTAGATGAAGGTGTGTCCCGGCATCAGCACGAGTTTCGCGGCGCCCGCGATCTCGGCAAGCTCGTGGGCGTCATCAAGGCGGGTGGCAAGCGGCTTCTCCACGAGCACGTGCTTGCCGGCTTCAAGGGCACGCTTGGCGATCGCGTGATGGGTCTGCGGGGGAGTGGCGATCACTACCGTCTCGACAGCCGGGTCGACCAAAACCGCGTCGAGCTCACGCACGGTGCGGGCCTCGGGGTGACGCCGGCTGAACAGGTTGAGGTTGGCAGGCTCGAGGTCGCACAGCGCCTCCAGTCGCAAATCGGGGCATTCAGCTACGTTGCGGGCGAGATTCGGACCCCAGTAGCCGTAGCCGACGATCGCTGTCCCCAGTGGGGCCTCGCGTGGGACGATGCGCTTCGCGGGTGGGAATTCTCCGTTGAACATCTCAGGCAACTCCTTGGCGGCGCAGGACCACCGGCACGGTCTTGGCGAGAATGCGAAGGTCAAGCAGCAGAGACGCGGCTTCGGCGTATTGGATGTCGAAGGACACCATCTCGTCGTAGGTGCGCTCGTTGCGCCCGCTCACCTGCCAGAGGCCTGTCAGTCCCGGCTTGACCGCAAAACGACGAAGGTAGTCCTCGGGGTACATCTCCACCTCGTAAGGGATCACAGGCCGCGGGCCGACAAGCGCCATGTCGCCGCGGAGCACGTTGAACAACTGTGGGAGCTCGTCAAGGCTCCAGGAGCGCAGGACGCGCCCGATGCGCGTGATGCGGTCATCGACCGAGAGCTTGTAGAGGCGACCGCGCTCGGGGTGATCGGCGCCGTCGATCAGCGTCTGCACGTACTTGCGATGACGCGCGGAGTCCGCGTCGCGACACATAGTGCGAAACTTGAACATCGTGAACTCGCGTCGCTCGCGTCCCACGCGGCGCTGACGAAAGAGCACAGGTCCTTTCGAGTCGATCCTGATCGTGATCGCGATCAGCACGATGAGGGGAGCGGAAAGCAGCAGCAGGAATGTCGCCACGAGCAGGTCGAGTCCCCGCCGCGCGCTGCTGGCAAACGTTCTCTGCGTATCCGGGCGCTCAGCGGTGGCAGAGGTGCGTGTCTCCGCACCGTCGAGCACAGCTACGGTGAGTCGCTTGACCGGTTGTGTAGGGGCGACGCTCATATCCCATCAACGCGGAGATGCGGGTGTGTCTTTCGTGAAATCCTCGACTGCCTCGACGATCTGGTCGAGCTCGGCATCGCTCATGCCGGGGAATAGCGGCAGCGAGCAAATCCGCTCCGCCAGACGCTCGCTCACAGGGAGGGCTCCGGCGGAGAGACTCAAGTGTGAGTAAGCCTCGGTCAAATGAATCGGGGAGGGGTAATGAATCGCCGAGGCCACGCCGCGCTCCTGCAGATGAGCTCTCAGCTCGTCGCGATGGTCGCTGCGCACGACGAACAGGTGGTAGACGTGATCGGCTTCGGCGAAGGGCAACTCGACCAGCTCGATCGCCCGCTCGCCCTCGAGCGCCCCCGCGGCGGCCAATCGGGCTCTCAGCTCCCCGCCCAGTCGCCTGCGTTCCCGATTCCAGTCTTCGAGTCGAGTGAGCTTGCGTCGCAACACCGCCGCTTGCAGTGCGTCGAGTCGCGCGGTGGAACCGACGATGCGGTGGTTGTAGCGCGGGCGCTCGCCGTGCGCGCGCAACAGGCGCAGGCGTTCGTCCAGCTCGGGGACATTTGTGACTACAGCACCGCCATCCCCCCACGCGCCAAGGTTCTTGGTGGGATAGAAGCTGAAGCAGCCCAGTACGCCGAGCGTCCCGACGCGTTTACCGCGATAGCGCGCGCCGTGTGCCTGGCAGGTGTCCTCGACGACGTGAATCCCTGCCTCGCGCGCCAGCTCGAGGATCGGGTCGAGGTCGACCGTCGCGCCGAACAGGTGCAC
>JBOGYB010000032.1:0-9012 GCA_050696555.1 Solirubrobacteraceae bacterium
GGATACCCACGAGCAGTGACACCACGATCACGATGATGAGCGGTGTTTCGAAGGTGCCGAAGATCCAGTTCACCTCGACGTCTTTGAAGTTGAGCACCGCGAACAGCGTCATCACCACGGAAAGCGCTATCAAGCCGCCGGTGCGGGCGCTCTCACGGCGGCTGCGCGAGCGCTCCGGTGTCTTCGTGGTCGGCTCAGACATCAGCAAGGTGATCCTACCCGCTAGGGATGGCACCTCAACAGACCCTCTCTACCCCCTGCCGGGATCGGCAGCCCGGGGAAGCGCCTTTCCAGCCAGCTCCGCTTGCACCCACGAGCAACCGGAGGAGAGCTCGGCGACACCCATCGCGGCCGCCACGTTGAGGGCCATACCGTGGCTGAAGAAATCGTCCAAGCGCTCGCCGTCAGCACCTGAGAGCTCGCCCGCGAACGCCACGAGCTCGGCGTAGCGGCGACGTACACGGGCGCACACGAGTGGGTCGTCACAGGCGGCGTAAGCCTGGTGCTGGAGCATCAGGTAGTCACGATCGGTGTCGAGCAGCTCCTTGTATGCCCTCCCCATAGCCATGAGCACGTCCTCGCAATCCTCGGGCCCCCTTCCCTCGCGGAAGTCGGCGGCTGCGCGGGTGAAAGTGTCGGCGAAACGGTCGAAGCAGTGGTCTATCGCCGCGAGGAACAGCTCCCGCTTACCCGCGAAGAGGCTGAACACGTAAGGTTGGGCGACACCCACCCTACGTGCGATGCGGTCAACCGGGGTACCGTGGAGACCGCTTCCGGCAAACTCATGCACGGCGGCGGAGATCAGCGCCTCGCGACGCTCCGCTGCGGGAATGCGCTTGCGCGTAGCTGTCACACCGCTCTCCATCCCACCAGTAGCTTAGCAGTGGCTAATAAACTTGTGCTATCCGAGGATGACGGGCAGGGAGGGCGAATATGGATGCCAGGATGATCATCTTCAAGCCAACCTGGATGCAGTTGCTCGTCCTGACAGCGGGCCTGCTCGCACTGGGCGGGTGCGGCTCCGGCGGCACGAAGACTGTGTCTGTATCCAACCCCCCTATCACGTCGAAAACCCCCACAAAGAGCACCGCTGCGCAGAGTACGAGTCCCTCTCCTCCATCGAAGGCCACCACCACAGGCACCACACCCACCGGAGGGGTGCAAGCCACGCGCACAACCACCGCTCCCGCGTTCACTAAGGAAGCCGGGAGCGGCGGAAGCCTCAGTGGGGCGCTCGCCGTAGTGAAAGCACACGGTTTCACCGCCAACAGCACCTCCGATTATCACGCCGACCAAACCCTGCGTGTGCTGACCGCCACCCGCACAGGCTCGGGCGACGGATACGCACAGCAGGCTTTCTTCTTCGTCGGCAACCACTACATAGGCACCGACACATCCCAGCCCAGCGCTGGTGTGAAGGTGATCGCACAGGACGACACCGAAGTCACGCTCGCCTACCCCCTCTACCGTCCTCACGACCCACTCTGCTGCCCAAGTGCAGGACAGGCGACCGTGCACTTCCAACTCAACAACGGTCGCCTCGTGCCACTCGGGACGATCCCTCCCGCCAGTTCAAGCACCGGCGTGAGCCGAGGGTAAGCCCGGCTCTCAGGATAGGTGCCGCACCATAGGACCGTCCCACAGAAGATCCTGGCGGTTTAAGAGGTGCCTCACGGGTACATTGGTCTGAGACCCACTCTCAACCAGAAGGAGATCCGATGAGCCCAGCTATCGAGGGCCGCGCCGAGGAGCTGCTGAAGGGCAAGAACTTCGTGACAGTGTCCACACTCCGCCCAGATGGGTCGGTCCACGCGGCGCCCACGTGGGTGGATGTGCAGGAGGGCAAGGCCGTCCTCAATACAGCCGAAGGGCGCGCATGGCCACGCAACCTCGAGCGCGACCCCCGCGTCACGCTGACCGTGCAGAACATGGAGAACCCCTACGAGTACGTCACGATCCGCGGGCGGGTGACCGAGCGCACCACCGAAGGCGCCGACGCGCACATCGACGCACTCGCGAAGAAGTACATGGGCGTCGACTCCTACCCTCTGCGCCAGCCCGGCGAACAGCGCCTGATCTTGCGAATAGAGCCTGAATACGTACACGCCTACGGCGGATAACGACGCATACGGAACGCCGGGTTTCAATCCAAACCGAGTGACTCGCGCGTGCGCGCGGAGTAAGGCCTACTCCACGCGCGCACGCGAGTCCCACACCCGCGTAACCCAACCCCGCAGCCGCCGCCACAGCGACGGCGGCCGCGGCTGGGTGCGCAGCCACTCGTCGCGCATCGGAAGCTCCCCTCGCTTGCGCGCCGCAAGAACGCATTTCGTGTGCGCGTGACGGCGACGGCTTTTGTCGTCTTCGGGGAAGATCATCATGTGCTCGCTAAGCGCCGGCAAGTGCCCCCCGCAGAAGGGGCAGCGGTAGGTCGCAGGCTTGCGGTTGTGCGCGCTCCGCACCGTCCACCATCGAGCCACGGGCAATTTCGCCATGCTCATATTGTCGCGGCGGTAGCCTGAACCGTGGGCGGTGGTGCACGATGACCTCCAACGGCGATCCAAACCGAGACCTCGATCCGGCGAATGACGCCAAGCTCGTGCATGAGGCGCGTAAGGCCGTCAAGCGCATGCGCGCGCTAGCGCGACTACAGCGCGAGGAGATCGGCGAGGAGGAGTTCCAGCGTGTCAACTCATCCCTGCGCGACATGGGACGGCGGCTCGCGGGAGCACGCGACGCCGAGGTGCGGCTCGCCACGCTCGTCCGGTTGACCAACCGCCATCCCAAAAAGCTCGCACTCGAGGGGGTCGCACGACTGCGTGTGGCGCTTGAGAGCGACCGTAAGCAGGCACCCCCACTCGGGACGATCTCCCAGCAGCGCGTACTAGCCGACGTCGCGGACATGCGCCGTGAGCTCTCCCGCTGGAACCTGCTCGATCACGATCTTCAAACGCTCCTCCCTGGACTGCGTCGGATCTACCGCGAAGGTCGCCGTCGATATGAGCGGGCACGGCATCATCACGCACGTCCCCAGGATCTGCACGACTGGCGCAAGCGCGTGAAGGCCCTCTACTACGTACTCGACATGCTCGGCGGCGCAAACGCAAAAGGCGTTAGTGGCATCACCAAGCGCACCGAGCGTCTGGGGGAAGTGCTCGGCGAGGAGCACGACCTATGGATGCTCTCCGTATACGTCGAGGAGCACCCTCAGGCGCTCGGCCGGGGAGACCGCTCGCAAGAGGTCCTGTTGAAGCTCATCTCCAAGCAGCGTCAACGTCTGCGCGAGCGCGCATTCGCTGGCGGCGCGCGCATCTATGCCGATCCGGCGGGTAAGTTCACGCGGCGCGTAGGCCAAGCACTTTCCCACTGAACCACTCAGGGTTTCCCCGTGTACAGCCGATGTACTTGGCGACCCTCGCCATGCGTTTGCGACCCCTCCATCCCTCGACCATTCTCCTCGCTGGCCTGATCGGCGGATTGGGCGTCTTCGTACTCCACACAACCCTGGATTTCGGCGGCAAAGGGCTTGACGGCGTGTTCGGAGACGGCATCTACAACGTCATCATGCTCGGCTCCGCTCTGGCGGTTCTCGCGCGCGGAGCCACAGCCCGCGATCAGCGCGTCGCATGGCTTGCCATGGGAGCCGGGCTGCTCTTCTGGAGCGCCGGCGAAATGTATTACGAGATGCTCATCGAAGGCACGAGCGCCGAAGCCGGCGGGAGCGTGTCTCCGGCCGACGCCCTCTACCTGGCGATGTACCCCTGTTTCTATGTCGGAGTCGCGCTCCTTGCGAGAACCCACCTGCGCGATGGTCGCGTAGGCATGTGGCTCGACGGTCTTATCGCCGGGCTCGGCGCGGCGAGCGTCGCCGCCGCGTTGATCCTCCCCCCCATCCTCGACCACGCCACAGGCGCCCAAAGCTCGATCGTCGTGTCGCTGGCGTATCCGATCGGCGACCTCTTGCTGACCGCGTTCGCGCTCGGCGCCATCGGCATTACCGGTTGGCGCCCCGGCGGCATGTGGCTGCTCATCGCCGGCGCAATGCTGGTAAGCGGGCTCGCCGACTCGACCTACCTGTACCAGACGGCAACCAACACGTATCAGTCGGGCACCTGGTTTGAATGCCTATGGCCCACCGCCGCCGTCATGCTCGCGATCGCCGCGTGGTTGTCGCCCAGGCGCCTTCGACCACGCCAGATGCACAGTTGGCAGATGATGTCCGTGCCGGCGCTTGCCCTGCTCAGCGCACTTGGTGTGCTCGTATACGGCAACCTCGGCCCGAAGCTCACCATGCCCGCCGTAATCCTTGCCGCGGCGACCGTGCTCGCCGTGGGTATCCACCTGCTCGTCACCTGGCGTGAGAACCTCGCCCTGCTCGCGCACTCACGGCGCCTGTCGCTCACCGACCCGCTGACCGGCCTCGGCAACCGGCGTCGACTGATGGGAGACCTACGACTCACCTGCAAGAGCTCTCACCCTGACGACCCGTGCGGGCTCGTGCTGTACGACCTCGACGGCTTCAAGATTTACAACGATACATTCGGCCATCCCGCCGGAGACGAGCTGCTGATTTGCTTGAGCCGGCGCCTACAAGATGCGGTGGGGCCCAACGGCACCGCTTATCGCATGGGTGGCGACGAGTTCTGCGTGTTGTTCAACGGCTTTCACGACGACAACGAGACACTGGTGCACGCAACCCTCGCGGCACTCACCGATAAGGGCCTAGGCTTCTCGATTACCTCATCGCACGGGATCGTGCGAATCCCGGCGGAAATGACCGACCCGGCCGCGGTCCTACAGCTCGCCGACCAGCGCCTCTACCGACGCAAGGAAGAGGTCGCCGCGCTGCGCTCAGGCAACGCTCACGACGGTGAGCACGCTCTCCCCCTTGGGGAGTACTACGGAAGTCCGCTCGCCGGCGCGACAACCGAGCAGGGCTCGCGCGACCGGCGAATCCGCCGACAGCCGCCCCTCTGAGGGAGAGGCGTCGTGCGAGCTGACGATCCGCCAAGTGCGCTCCTTGCCCGATTCGTCGCTCACCACCACAGTCGAGCCGAAACCAACGGCACCGGGAGCGGTCATTGACTCCTCCACCACAACCGCCGCGGAGATCCTCTCGCGCAGTTTCGCGATCTTCGTCTCCAGGTGCGCTTGGTCGTTCTTGGCGTCGTGATACTCGCTGTTCTCCTTGAGGTCCCCCCACTCGCGCGCCGTTTTGATGCGCTCTGCGATCTCACGGCGACCATCCCCCTCGAGCGCCGCCAGTTCAGCTTCGAGCGCCGCTAACCCCTCGACGGTAATCATGTTGGCTGCATCGGTAGTCATCCCGCAAGCCTACCCGCATCGCATCGCCGGCGGATAACTAGAAGAACGTGGAAGGCGATGTGGAGAGCAGTGCATAGGTCTGCACCACTGCCGCTTGCACGAGCAACTGGGAGGAGAGCGGCGAGCCGAACACGAACAAACCGCTCTTCAGGCGCCGGTTGACCCACATGTAGTTGACGTAGGACTGCGCCACCCGCGCCCCGGGCGGGTCGTGGGTGACCGAGTCGAGATACATCAAGTTCCGGAAGTACACCGAGGGGAAGAAGGGGTTTTCGCTCAACAGGCGCGTAACCGTGAAATAGGGCTGCGCAGCGTTCGCCGTTTGGCGTGCCTGGTAGAGGTAAGCTCCGTTGCCGGTCGCCTGGTAGAGGAGCACTCCGGCGCCGATCATCACACCCTGCGTGTAGCTCCACAGCGTCTGGTCGATCACACCGTGCTGGCGGATGTGGTCGGCATACAAGCTGCTCGGCTGCAGCAGGCAGCTACGCGTCCATTCGTAGGCCATCTGCGCGAATTGCAAGTAGGTCTGGTTGCCGGTGAGCCTGTAGAGCTGCACCCCGAGCTCGACGGCTGGACCGTTGGTGATCGTGTTGCGGTCGGTGTTGCTCGGGGAGTCCGAGAACGGCACCCCTCCCGGGCATGCGAGTTTCGGGTTGGTCTGCCAACCGGCCATCACGAAAGCCATGATCTGCTCGGCCTTTTCCAACAGCGGCGCTTCGTGGTGGCGCTTGTAGAGCCGCACCAGCTCTATCCCCACCCACTCGTTGTCGTCGTAATAGCTCACCCCACCGGGGGGAACCACGCTTCCGTTGTAGGAAGGCAACGCGGGAGGCGGCACACCAACCGTTTCGGGGGTTTCCGTGCCTTCGCTCCCTTCCGCTTCGGGCTGTTCGCCGGGGAGCGGTTCCCCAACCGAGCTGGCAGGGGTCCAGTACTTCGCTAGGCCGTACATGCGTACGTGCAATTCACGCGCGTAGGTCACAGACTGCTTGGCAGCCTGGCCGTGGATACCCGAGACGCTCACGGTCGCCACCAAGGCCTGCGAGAACGGCCACAGGTAGGAATAGGGTTCCCCGAGGTAGAGTCCCGTGCCGGGGATGTAGAAGTTGTGCTGCATAGCCGCATACGCCACGAGCGCCCGCGCCGGATTGCCGTGCAACCCCGGCTTGGGCTTCTTTTTCTTCGCGTGCGCGCTCGTCTTCGTGTGCGTCCCCCCGCCCGCAGACGCGCCGCCGGTGTTTGAGGCACTGTGCGCGAATTCACTGGCACGGGCGGGCTTGCGCGGGCGCTCGGCACCTGCCGGATAGCGCGATCCGGCACCCTCGCCGGCGTGCCCACGGACAGCGGCACGGGCAGCGAGACCCGCTGTCGCACACACGCACACGAGCGAGAGGGCTAGCGCCAAGGCCGCCACGACCAGCGGCGCGCGAGCCCACCAGATGTGAGATTGCCGCCTCGTCAATACAGACCTCCAGAACAAACCACGTGCGCGAACGATGCGGTCGAGGGTATTGTGCCCGGCCTGGAGGACAACGATCCCGAGTGTTGCGACGACCTTAGGAGAGAAGCGTGACGACAGTTAGAGAGGCGGCGTTCTCGCTACTGCGCGAACGCTCGATGACGACGATATTCGGGAACCCGGGCTCCACCGAGCTACCGATGCTCACCGAGTTCCCCGACGACTTCCGCTACATCCTGGGCTTGCAGGAGGCGAGCGTGGTGGGGCTTGCCGATGGCTACGCCCAGGCGAGCGGCTCCCCAACGCTCGTCAACCTCCACACCGCACCCGGGGTGGGCAACGCGATGGGGGCGATCTTCAACGCGCAAGCCAACAAGAGCCCGCTCGTGATCACCGCGGGCCAGCAGTATCGCTCGCTGATGACCCTGCAAGCCAACTTGACCAATCGCGACGCCACACGCATGGTGCATCCGCTCGTCAAGTGGAGCTATGAGCCCCCACGAGCCGAGGACGTGCCTCACGCCCTCGCCCGCGCGATCCACGCCGCGGCACTGCCTCCCCGCGGGCCCTCATTCCTCTCGATCCCGATGGACGACTGGGGCGCAGAGGTCGACGAGGGGGCCGTCCACCACCAGTCCACACGAACGGTCGCCGGCGCCGCACAGCCCGGCCCCGAGACGATCGCGGAGCTTGCCGAGCGACTCTCCCGGGCTGAGCGCCCGGCACTTGTGGCAGGCCCCGACATCGACGCAAGCGGGGGCTGGGAGGCGGCGATCGCACTGGCTGAGCGTCAGCGTCTGGCCGTATACGCCACACCCGCCCCGGGAGGGGGTCGGATCGGCTTCCCGGAGAACCACCCCCTCTTCCAGGGTGTCCTTGCACCGGCGGTCCTCCCTGTCGGGGAAATGCTTGCCGCGCACGACTTCGTGCTGGTGGTGGGGACATCGGTGTTTCCCTACTACCCGAACATCCCCGGCCCTCTCCTGGCCGAGGGAACAGAACTGGTAGCGATAACGAGCGATCCCGATGAGGCGGCACGCGCACCGATGGGAGACGCGCTCGTCGCCGACCCCGCGCTCACGCTTGCCGCGCTCGCTCGCACGGTGGGCCAATCCGAGCGCACCCCCCCACCCCCACGCCCGGTGCCCGAGCCGGTCCCCGTGACAGACCCGATGAGCCCCTCCACCGCGGTGCGCGCGCTCGCGGAGGTGTTCCCGCAAGACGGGGTTGTCGTGCTCGAGTCGCCGTCGGCCACGGTGGCACTGCGAAACCAGCTGCGCCTCTCGACTCCCGGCAGCTACTACTTCTCCTCCGGGGGCGGCCTGGGCTTCGGTATGCCCGCGGCAATCGGCGTGCAGCTGGCGCAGCCGAGTCGCCCTGTGGTGTGCGTAATCGGTGAGGGTTCTGCTCAATATGCGATCCAGAGCCTTTGGACCGCGGCGGCCTACAACATTCCGGTCACCTTCCTGGTGCTGCGCAACGACGAGTACGCCATCCTCAAGTGGTTCGGAATGCTCGAGGACATCGTCGACGCGCCCGGGCTTGACCTGCCGGCGCTCGACTGCGCGGCCGTGGCGAGTGGCTATGGGGTTGGTTCACGCGTGGTGTCAAGCGTCGAGGAGCTTGGCGAGGGCCTGGGGAAGGCAATCGCGTCGGGTAAGCCCGAGCTCGTCGAAGTGCGGGTCAGTCCAGGGATGGCCCTCACATGAGTGAGACCCCTCCCGACGCGATCGTCGTCGGCGCCGGGCTCGCGGGCCTGGTGAGCACGCTGGAGCTGCTGCGCAGTGGACACACCGTGCTGCTGCTCGACCGTTGCCGCCCGCACGAGATCGGTGGGCTCGCGCGCGAGGCGTTCGGGGGTATGTTCATGGTGGACTCCCCTGAGCAGCGCCGCTCGCGCATCCCCGACAACGAGCGACTCGCTCTCGAAGACTGGTTGCGCATCGCGGAGTTCGACCCCGAGGACATGTGGCCAAGGCGGTGGGCCGAGCAGTACGTCACGCGCGCGCGCGACGACGTCGGCGCATGGCTGCGCGAGATCGGCGTGCGCTTCTTCCCGGTCGTGAACTGGGCCGAGCGGGGTAACTTCGGTGACGGGAACTCCGTGCCGCGCTTCCACCTCACATGGGGTACCGGCAAGGCGCTCGTGCAGGCGGTGTGGGGCGCGATCGAATCGCACCCACGTCGCGAGGCGCTCGATCTGCGCTTTCAATCGCGCGTGGTGGAGC
>JBOGYB010000033.1:0-8971 GCA_050696555.1 Solirubrobacteraceae bacterium
GATCGCCCCGCCGTAGGAGTGTCCAACCAGCACCGGCCGGCCGAGATGGAGCTTTTCGATCGCTTCGTGCACCGCCTGGAGCTGGCGGTCGAAAGTGAAATACCCACCGCTCGAGAAGCCGTACCCAGGCCGGTCGATCGCGATGGTGCGATGCCCGATCAGGGGCGTCACGTCTTCGAAGTCTTCGGCCGTCCCGGGTAGACCGTGGATCAATAGGACGGCCGGTTCAGATCCGGGTCGTTCGAGATAACGCAGCTTGACGCCCGCGAGCTTCAAAAAACTGCCGGTGGGCTTGGGAGTCACGGGCAGACGCCCGTAGGTCCAGTTGAGCGCCACCACCACGACCGCCAAAGCAAGCACAGCCCACAGCAGGATCTTGCGGATGGATGGCCGTGTGCGTGTCACGCGACCGAAGGGTACCCGACGGCTTCCGCGTCATCCTCCCGTGGCGCGTCTACGCGCGCGCGGCTACCACATACCAATCCCAGATCTCCTCGGGAGCAGTGGGGAAGTAGCCGTAGTCGAAGCGTCTGACCAGCTCCCACGGGTAGTAGATCTTCGTCTGTCTCTCGATCACGAGCCCAGCCTGCTCGAACTCGCGACTGATCGTCGCGGGTGTGTGGTAACACTGACCGGTCTGCCCGTCCTCGGCGTACGAGCACAGCTCGTCGTCGGCGAGCTTGCTGTCGAGGAGCGCTCGGATCACGCGATCGGCGTGAGCCTGACCGTCGCGTGAGGCGTAGTGGCTCCGCCACAGCTCCCGGGTATACAGGGTCGTGTCATACGAAGGCAGGATGGCAAGCAGGCGACCCTGAGGACGTAGATGGCGACGAATCCCTTCGAGGATTTCGATGACCTGAGTGCGCGTGCTTGGCAGGATCGCATTCACGCTCACGATCAGATCGAACTGGGACCCGAGACTCACGCTGCAAAGATCTTGACGGCAGGCTTTGAACGCAATACCCCTGCCGACAGCCTCTCTGGTCGCAAGGTCCAGAGCCGATTGGCTCAGATCGACTCCTACCAGGTGCCCGATGCACGCCGGGAGATGTGAAACAAGATTCCCCGGCCCGCAACCGAAATCGGCAATCTTCTTGCCCTCGAGAGAACCGAACCGCGAGCCATCCCTCAGGTCGGCGACCAACCGATTGCGAATCTCCCCCGAATCGTCGGGCGCGAGCATCTCCGGGGCGAACGGCCCGAGGATGTGATGGTGATAATCGCTGCTTACCAGGTCCCAGTCGATGTCCCCATTCGCCGTTGGCAGAGGGCGATAGTGGATCACGAGTTGAGGGGTCTCTCGTACCGCCTCGATCGACTCCCAGAACGCATCGAGCGTGAAGAATTGCGGGTTCAACTCGATCCAGCGCAAGTGATATGCGACGGTCCATTCGAGTATCGCCTTGAACTGGGGATCCTCGTGAAAGCTCTTCACCACCATGTCCTCGATCAGACCCCACGTCTTGTAGCAGTAGGCGTCGTACTGGCATCGTTCGTCTTCGCTCATCACGCGATCGAATTGGGACGTGATACCCACGTTGAGAAAGCGGGGATGCTGGAGTGCCGAGCCGACGATCTCGTTCCATATATCGGCGAGATACTCGTAAGCGTCGTCTCGCCGCCTTCCACGATATGTGTAGAGGGTCACGCCGAGCGCAGCCAGCGAAAGAGCGATGGCAGCGCATGAGGTGTATGTAGTGATTCCAGTCGCGAGCACGATTCTCCCTGTCAGGAGCATTTACGCGCTAAGGCTACGGTAGTGATATGTCTTTTGTCCGCAGGGAGCGGGCGTAGATACCGAGGACTCGTTCAGGTGTAGGAGCTATGGGAGCCCGGTCGACCGCTCAGCATTGCTCCAGCGGAGCCATAGTCAGCCCGGCTCCCTTGAGCAACTCCCAGTAGTGCTCGGCAGGCTCCTTGTGGCCGCTGAAGACGATCGCCTGACCCGAGTTGTGGATGATGCCGGCGATCTCGTGACCGCGCTCAAGCGTGACTCCGGGGATGAAACGAGCAAGGGTACGGGCGACATGATCGAAGGTGTTGTGGTCGTCGTTGCGGACGATTACACGCCACGAGCCACCCATGCCGGTGCCCGGCCCTCCGGTGCGCGGTAGCTCGATCGTCTCGCTCATACCGCGCCAGGATAGACCCCGACATACAATTGACGCCGTGAGCGACGACCAGCACTCCCCCCACCTGCCTGAGCGCGATCGTCCGTGGATGATGCGGACCTACGCGGGGCACTCCACAGCGAAGGCCTCGAACGAGCTCTACCGGCGCAACATCGCCAAGGGCCAAACCGGACTTTCGGTGGCGTTCGACCTGCCGACCCAGACGGGTCACGATCCCGACGACGAGCTTGCGCGCGGAGAGGTGGGCAAGGTAGGTGTGCCGGTCGTCCACCGCGGTGACATGGAAGCGCTGATGGAGGGGATTCCGCTCGGGGAGATGAACACGTCGATGACGATCAACGCCACGGCGGCGTGGCTGCTGGCGCTGTACATCGTGGCCGCCGAAAATCAGGACCCACCCGTCGAGCAGAGCCGGCTGCAGGGCACCACGCAGAACGACATCATCAAGGAGTTCCTCGCGCGCGGCACCTACGCGTTCCCACCCGTCCCGTCGATGCGGTTGATCGCCGACATGATCGCCTACACGGTGGAGAAGGTGCCCAGGTGGAACCCCATCAACATCTGCTCCTACCACCTGCAGGAGGCGGGAGCGACGCCGGTGCAGGAGATCGCCTACGCGATGAGCAACGCGATCGCCGTGCTCGACGCGGCGCGGGAGCGCCTTGGCGAGCGTGCCGATGAGCTTATGGGGGACGTATTCGGACGCATCTCCTTCTTCGTGAACGCGGGCGTGAGGTTCGTCGAGGAGCACGCGAAGCTCCGGGCGATGGGAATCCTCTGGGAGGAGCTCGGCAGGGAGCGCTACGGCGTGGAGAGCGAGCGGCACCTGCGCTTCCGCTACGGAGTGCAGGTGAATTCGCTTGGCCTCACCGAGGCCCAACCGGAGAACAACGTGCAGCGCATCGTGCTGGAGGCACTCGCGGTGACACTCGGCCGCGACGCCCGCGCGCGTGCGCTCCAGCTACCGGCCTGGAACGAGGCGCTCGGGTTGCCGCGACCGTGGGATCAGCAGTGGTCGCTGCGCATCCAGCAGGTGCTCGCCTACGAGACGGACATCCTCGAGTACCCCGATATCTTCGAGGGATCGAAGGTGATGGAGGGGTTGGTGGAGGAGTTGCTGGAGGGAGCGCGCGCGGAGATGGCGGTCGTGGCCGAGCACGGCGGCGCGGTGCAGGCGGTGCCCTATATGAAGGCAGCGCTGGTGGACTCCCACCGCAAGCGCATTCGGCGGATCGAGTCGGGTGAGCAGGTGGTGGTCGGCCAGAACCGTTTCACCGAGAGCGAGCAATCGCCGCTAACCGCCGCAGGGTCAGGACCCGCCCACCAGAGCATCCTCGTCGTCGACCCCGCCGTCGAGGCCGAGCAGATCAAGGCCGTGACGCGCTGGCGCTCAGAGCGCGACCAGAAAGCGGTCGACGAGGCGCTCGCCGAGCTGGCTCGTGTGGCGGCCTCCGATGACGCGGAAGAGAACCTGATGGTCCCTACGATTGCCGCGGCGCGAGCGGGAGCCACCACCGGCGAGTGGGCGCGCACGCTGCGCGAGGTGTTCGGCGGCTATCGCGCCCCCACCGGTGTGGGCGAGGCGACCGCGGCGCCCGCCGACCAGGAGCTCTCCGAGTTGCGTGAAGAGGTGGCACGCCTACAGGAGAAGCTGGGGCGCAGACCGAAGATCCTCGTGGGTAAGCCCGGTCTCGACGGCCACTCCAACGGAGCCGAGCAGATCGCGGTGCGTGCGCGTGACGCAGGCATGGACGTCGTCTACGAAGGAATACGCCTTACCCCCACCCAGATCGCGGCGTCGGCCCTGCAGGAGGGGGTGCACGTGATCGGGTTGTCGATCCTCTCCGGCTCGCACCGTGAGCTGATTCCCGCGGTGATAGACGCGTTGCACGACGCTGATGTGAGCGCTCCGGTTGTGGTCGGAGGGATCATCCCCGAGCAGGACGTCGCGTCGTTGAAGAGCGCCGGGGTCGCAGCGGTGTATACCCCGAAGGACTTCGACATCAATCGCATCATGCGCGACATCGTTGGGATAGTGGGCGCCGGCGCAAACGGACACGGCTCCGCCGCAAACGGCGCCGCGTGAGCGAGCAGGGAGCCGCTCTTGGCGCGCGTTTGCGCGAGCGCGACCTACGCGCGGCGCCCGCCGCGCTGAACCTACTGGAGTCCCGCACTGCTGCTGACCGTAAGCAGGCGGTGGAGCTCCTGCGCGAGGTCTCACCTGCCTCCCTCGGAGGTGAGGCTGGTGGCCACATAGTGGGTGTCACCGGCCCACCGGGGGCGGGCAAGTCAACGCTGCTCTCAGCACTACTCCACACCTGGCGAGCGCAGGGCAAGACGGTGGCGATGCTCGCCGTGGACCCTAGCTCGCGCCGCTCGGGGGGATCGCTGCTGGGCGACCGTGCACGCATCGAGTTCGACCCCTCCGACAAGGGCGTGCTGATCCGCTCTACCGCCGCCGGCGACCGCCTCGGGGGTTTGGCGCCCGCGACGCGCACGGCGGCACAAGCGCTCGCCGCCGCGTTCGACGTGGTGGTGATCGAGACCGTCGGGGTTGGCCAAGCCGAGACGGAGGTGGCGGACGTCGCGGACACGGTGGCGGTGGTAGTGCAACCGGGAAGCGGCGACGTATTGCAGTTCCTGAAGTCCGGGATCATGGAAACTCCGGACGTGCTCGTCGTGACGAAGGCGGATCTCGGTCAGATAGCGCTCTCCACCAGGCGCGACCTCAGCGCGGCCCTGCGGTCACTCGGAGGAGACGACACGAAGGTGGTGGCTGTGTGCTCGATCCCACCGACACAGGGGATCGATGAGCTGGTGGCGGCACTCGATGAGCATCGCGAGGACCTCGACGTCCCGGAGAGACGCCTGCGAGCAAGACGCGCGGGCGCGCTGCTGGAGTTCGCCGACGAGCACGGCGAACGCGGCCTGCGCGCCCTTGGTGGACGCCGTGCGGCTGAGCGCCTGCTCGAACAGCAGGACCCTGGCTTGGACGCGCAAGCACTCGTGAGCGCCCTCGAGCGTGCGGCGTCAGAGAGCTGAGGGACCGTGGCACGCGACCTCGCGACGATGTTCGGAGCGTTCCTACTCGCCTCCGCGCTTGCGGGGACGCTTGGGGCAGTGAACCTCGGTACTGCACTTGCGTTCGGCCAGATCGGCTTTGCCGCGAGCGTGGTTTACGTGATGCTCAAGCGCTAGTGCCTGACTCACGACACCAGGTGGCACACCGGTACCGGCCCCCACCGTAGGCTCTACGTAGATGTTGATCCTGATCGGGTTTGCGATTCTGGCAGGGGCGGGCACAGCGTTGTCGCCGTGCGTGCTGCCGGTACTCCCGGCGCTGCTTGCCTCGGGTGGCGTCGGCGGTCGGCGTCGACCCCTGGGCGTGGTAATCGGTCTGACCGTCACATTCACCGTGACGATCGTGGGGATCGCGGGGGTGGTGGACGGTGTGGGCCTAGGGTCAGACCCGCTGCGCGACGTGGCAGTGGGGGTGCTGCTCGCGTCGGGATTGGCGCTGATCGTGCCGGGGCTAGCGGACCGCCTCGAGGCACGGATGTCGCGAATCGCGGCGCTCGGCGCGGGCGGGGCTCGAAACAGAGGGGACGGGTTTCGCTCGGGTCTGCTGGTGGGTGGGGCGCTTGGCTTCGTTTACACCCCGTGCGCGGGACCGATCCTCGCAGCCGTGATATCGGTGAGCGCGGCAAGCGGGCGCACAGTAGCGGTGGCGATCGCCTACTCGCTGGGCAGCGCGGCTGTGCTGCTTGGGTTGACTCTCGGTGGGAGAAAGCTCTTTGATCGAGTACGAGTAGCCGGACGGGGTCCCGCGTTGCAACGTACCCTCGGAATCGTGATGCTGGTGACCGCCCTGGCGATCGTGGGGGGTGCGGATGTGAGCTTCGACCAGTATGTGGCGGAACACATTCCACAGGTGAACCTGACGGCGGGCCTCGAGAAATCGCACGCCGTGGAGAGTCGTCTGCCCGAGATCACCGGACACGGAGCAAAGTTCGCCGAAGCCACCAAGCCCAAGGCCGCTCCGAAGAACGCCAGCAACGCAACCTTGCTCGCGGATGCACACGGGCTGAAAGACCTTGGAGAAGCGCCCGAGTTCGCCGACACTCAGCGGTGGTTTAACACCCCTGGCGGTCGTCCGCTAACGCTGACAGCGCTGCGCGGGCACGTCGTGTTGGTGGATTTCTGGACATATACGTGCATTAACTGCATCCGGACCCTGCCCTACTTGAAGGCCTGGGATACGACCTACCGCAACAAGGGTCTGACGATCGTAGGGGTGCATACGCCCGAGTTCGCGTTCGAGCACGACGCGAGCAATGTGGCAAGCGCGATAGCGCGCTTCGGCCTGCACTACCCGGTGGTCCAGGACAACAACATGGGCACATGGAACGCTTATGGGAACGAGTATTGGCCGGCGGACTACCTGATCGACGCCAAAGGCCATGTGCGCTACGCGGCCGCGGGCGAGGGCGACTACGAGCAGACAGAGACCGCCATCCGGGCACTACTGGCGGAAGCAGGGAGCAGCGTAGGCGGTATGAGCCACCCCAAGGACGTGGTGACACCAAGCGAAGTGGCGACGCCTGAGACCTACCTGGGCACCGCGCGCGCGCAGGGCTGGCGTGACGGACCGCACGGGGGTATCCACGACTACGGCGCGAGTCCCCCGCAGAAACTCAGTCTCAACGAATTCGCATTCTCAGGCACCTGGAACATCGATGACCAACAGGCGAGAGCCCTCCCCGGAGCAGGCGTGGATGTCGAGTTCGAGGCAAAGAACGTGTATCTGGTGTTGAGCTCCGAGAGAGAACGGCCGCGCAAGGTGCAGGTGTTGCTCGATGGGAAGCCGATCTCCGCGGGGATCGCCGGAGCCGACGTACGCGATGGCGCGGTGACCGTCACCGGGCAGCGCCTGTACTCGCTCGTGTCGCTCCCATCCGACGGCGAGCATCGTCTCGCGCTGCGCTTCGCGCCCGGGCTATCTGGCTACGCGTTCACATTCGGTTAGGACAAACGTGAACATCCAGTCGGGTGCATTCCTAAACTTCCTTTAGCATTGCTCGCTTGCACGGCGCCCGGGGGACGGGCGCACAACAAGCACTGGGAGATTGACCATGCGCGTAGCTGCCGATCGGCACTGCAAGGAGATTGCGCGAAGAACTTACGCCCTGCTCGGGGCGGCCGTCGCGGTCCTGGCGATGCTGCTGATCCTCACGGGACCGGCGAGAGCCGCCACCCCGGCTCACACAGACGTGATGTTCCTGTTCGACACCAGCGGCTCGATGAGCTCCGAGCTCACCGAAGCCAAGCAAGAAATGCTCAAAGTGATGGCGAACGTCGCGACGAAACTACCCGACGTGCAGTACGGGGTCGCCGAAGTGCGCGACTACTCGCCGTCGATCTACGACGAAGAAGAACCGGGAGTGTTCCCGTGGAAGCTCGACCAAGCGGTCACCTCTAACCAGGAAGCGGTCGTGAAAGCGATCGAACCGCTGACGGCTTTCGGCGGCGGAGACAATCCTGAATCCTATGGGCGTGCTCTGTGGGAGACGGACACCAACCCGACCGTCGGTTGGCGCGAAGGCGCACAGCACGTGATCATCTTGGTCGCAGACGACGTCCCGCACGACAACAACCTCAACGAAGGCCTGCCAGAAAGCGCGTGGGTGGAAAACCCGTTCGAAACGGGAGAAGAACTCCCCGGCACCTGGAACATCCCAGGCACCGTGTGGACGCCCGGCACCAACATGGACTTCCAGACCACGATGGTCAAGCTCGGCGCCGACGGCAAGCCGCTCGAGGACGTCGACTTCTCCGGCAGCTCCGGATACCTGCCCTACTGGGAATACTGGGCGTCCCTGTCCGGTGGTCACGCGACAGGCGCCGAAGCGGGCACAGGAGCGCTGGCTGCCAAGGTCACGGAATTGATCGAAACGGGAGCCACCACTGCGCTGCCGGCCTGCCCGGTAGGCGAGGCCCGCAACTCCGCGGGGATCTGCGTCCCGAAACACCCGACGGTCAGTCAGGTGATCTGCAACCTGACGATCGCCACCGCAACCGACACGTGCACGGCGACAGTCGGCGATGCGGCCACCTCAGGGCAAATCAACCCGACCGGGACCGTGTCGTTCACAAGCGCCCACGGTGGGGTGTTCAGCGCCGGTAACACGTGCACGCTCACACCGTCACCAGGGACCACCTCGAGCTGCTCCGTGCAGTTCATCCCACCGACCGCATCGAGCTCGTTGCCGGCGATCACAGCGTCCTACGCGGGTGACGCATATCACGAACCCAGCAGCGCCCAGACGCACTATGCGCCGCTGAGCGATCTGGCCAAAGAAGTCGACTGGTCGGAAGTCGGCACGATCAAACCGGACGGCAGCGTCGAAATCCCGGTTGACTGCGGCGGCTTCCCCTGCGCGCTGTCCGGCGAACTGCTGGGCGGCCCCGACCTGGCGAGCCTGACGACGTTCTCGGGGGGGTCGGCGACGATCTCCGCAACACTGGCGGGCTCGAAGGGCAAGCACAAGAGCAAGAAAAAGAAGAAGCCGGCCGTTCTCGGCAAGGGCAAGCTCAAGCTGAGCAAAGGCGGCAAGGGCAACCTGGTGATCAAGTTGTCCTCGAAAGCTAGGCACGCTCTCAAGAAAGCCGGCTCCAAAGGCGCTCGTGTGACGCTGAAAGTCACGATCAAGACGCTGACGGGGTCGCTTGTGGGGACCGAGACCAAGCACATCAAGCTCCGTCCTCAGAGGGCTAAGAAGAAAGCACACGGCAAACATCACTGAGCCGTATGAAGCCCGGGCCACGGCGCTATCGAGCGC
>JBOGYB010000034.1:0-8944 GCA_050696555.1 Solirubrobacteraceae bacterium
GGTCAACATCAAGCCGCAGGTGGACGAGTGGGTGTTTCCCGACGGCCACGCGATCCTTATGCTCTCCGAGGGACGTCTTCTGAATCTCGGTAACGCCACAGGCCACCCGAGCTTCGTGATGAGCAACTCCTTCACAAACCAGACGATCGCGCAGATCGAGCTGTTCTCGAAGAACGAGGATTACGAGAAGCGCGTGTACGTGCTTCCCAAGCATCTCGACGAGAAGGTGGCGCGGTTGCACCTCGACGCGCTGGGGGTCCGGCTCACCGAGCTGAGCGAGGAGCAGGCGGCCTATATCGGTGTGCCACAGGCCGGTCCGTACAAGCCCGACCACTATCGCTACTAACCCTCTCGGCTCGAGGGGAGGGGACGATCTCAGGCGAGACTGAGCGCGGTCAGGCGCGCATCGAGTGGGCCGACGCGCAGATGCCGGTGCTCGCGCAGGTGCGCGGGCGCTTGGCACGCGAGCGCCCCCTCGACGGCGTCAGCGTGGCGGCCTGTTTGCATGTCACCGCCGAGACCGCCAACCTCGTGCGTGCACTCATCGCCGGTGGTGCGCAGGTGGGTTTGTGCGCCGCCAATCCGCTCTCCACGCAGGACGACGTCGCGACGGCGCTGCGCGAACGCTATGGCGCCACAGTGCTCGCTACCCGCGCGGAGAGCCCGAACGAGTACGCCGCTCACGTGGGCGCACTGGTAGAGAGCGCCCCGCAGGTGACGGTGGACGACGGGGCCGATCTGATCGGAGCGATCCACGAGTCCCTACCCGAGCACGCAGCGACGATGCTCGGTGGCACCGAGGAGACGACCGCGGGGCTGCTGCGTGTGCGGGCACTCGCCGAGCAGGGATCGCTCGCCTGCCCGGTGCTCGCGGTCAACGAGTCGCGTACCGAGCGCGCTTTCAACGATCGCTTCGGTACGGGGCAATCGACGATCGACGGCATCCTGCGCGCCACCAACCTACTGCTAGCCGGGCGCACGGTTGTGGTTCTCGGCTACGGGTGGACTGGCCGTGGAGTAGCCCTGCGTGCGCGGGGGGCGGGGGCATCGGTAATCGTGTGCGAGGTTGACCCGCTGCGGGCGCTTGAGGCTCGCATGGAGGGATACGAGGTGATGGGTTCGCTTGCCGCGGCAGAGCGCGGCGACGTATTCGTGACCGTCACCGGTGGGCGTGACGTGTTGCGGGGAGAGCACTTCGAGCGCATGAAGGACGGCGCCGTGCTCGCTAACGCGGGCCACTTCGACGTGGAGATAAAGCTCGATGACCTGCACGCGCTTGCCGTTGGTGGCCGCCGCGAAGCGTTGCCGCTCGTGGAGGAGAACAAGCTCGCCGACGGTCGTCGTCTGAATCTGCTCGCCCAGGGCCGTGTCGTGAACCTCGCCGCCGGCGAGGGTCACCCGGCGTCCGTGATGGATGTGTCGTTCGCCGCACAGGCGTTGTGCGTGGAGTATCTCGTCGCTCAGGCAGGCAGCTTGCAGGCGGGGGTGCTGCCCGTGCCGACAGCTATCGACGACGAGGTCGCGCGCCTGAAGCTCGACTCGCTTGGCATCGAGATCGACGAGCTGAGCGAGGAGCAGCGGGTGTATCGAAGTGCTTGGGAATGGGATACCCACCCATCCCCGTAGGACGACCGTAGCCCCGGCGCTGGCCTCCTACGGGTCTCTTGCTGCATCCGTTTCCTATAGGTTGCGCTTTCGATGAGAGCGATGGTTTTGGCGGCGGGTCTCGGGACCCGTTTGCGCCCACTCACCTACGAGATCACGAAGCCGATGGTGCCGGTGCTGGACAGGCCCGTGATGGGACACATCTTGGACTTGCTAGACCAGCATGGGTTCGATCAGGTGATCGCGAATCTGCACTACTTCCCCGACTCGATCCGGGAGTACTTCGGCGATCGCCTCAGCTACCGCTTCGAGGAGGAGCTGCTGGGCACAGCCGGTGGAGTGCGTGGGTGCGCGGAATTCTTCGGGGAAGAGGCTTTCCTGGTGATCTCCGGGGATGCGCTCACCGACATCGATCTCGGGGGATTCATGACAAGGCACCGCGAAGCGGGAGGGATCGCCACGCTTTCGGTCAAGAAGGTCACCGATACGCGCGAGTACGGAGTCGTGTTGCACGATCGCGATGGGCGTATCACCGGCTTTCAGGAGAAGCCAAATCCCGACGAAGCGCTCTCGGATCTCGGTAACTGTGGAATCTACATCTTCGAGCCCGCCATCTTCGACTACTTCCCTGACCGCCCGTTCGTCGACTGGGCCAACGACGTCTTTCCGGCGCTACTGGAGAACGACGTGCCTTTCCACATACACGAGGTGAGGGAGTACTGGAACGACGTGGGCTCGCTGTCGGAGCTGCGCCAGGGCACGTTCGACGCGTTGCGGGGGGAGCTGCACCTGCAAGTCGAGGGTCAGGAGGTGGCTCCGGGCGTAACCGTCGTCGGCGAGAGTCCTATCCCCGCGGGCGTTGAAATCGAAGGATCCGCATGGATCGGTCGTGACGTCCAGCTCGGCGAAGGTGTGCGGTTGATGGGCCCGGTCGTGCTGGGTGACGGTGCTCAGGTGGGCGCGAGGGCGCAGTTGCGCAACACGATCGTCTTCCCCGGCACCACCATCGCCGACGGCGCAATCGTGATCGATGCGATCACGGGCCACGCGGGCGTGCTGGAAAGCTTGCGTCCCAGATAAGAATTTGGTGTACAACCGCCGTCCGCGGGGGTAGCATGGATGCACAGCGTCTCCGAGTGAAGGGAGTCCCGTGATGCAGGTAGCCATCAAGGGCCGCAACGTCCCGGTCACCGACGATGTGCGTGAGCATCTGGAACGCCGGCTGGAGAAGATCTCCCGCCAGGTCTCCCAGTTCGCGCGCCTGGAGGTGGAGCTCATCAAAGAGCGCAACCCACGCGTCGTCGACCACGATGTGGCGGAGGCGACGCTCTATCTGAAGGGCACCACTCTGAGAGCACGCGACGCCTCGCCGCAGATGCTCCATTCGCTCAACCTCCTGGTGGATGACCTCTCCCGTCAGGTCAAGCGCCATCGCGACAAGCGTCGTCGTCGCCGTGAGGCGCACGCGGCGTCGGCGCGAACCTCTCCCGCTGCGGGGTAGTCGCCACCACGGCCACCGGGCGTCTCTCTGGAGGAGCACAGTCGGTACCCTGGGCGTATGTCGATTCTCGATCGCGCCCTGAACATCGGCGAGGGAAAGAAGTTCAAGGAGTACGAGAAGCGCGTCGCGCTGATCTCCTCCTATGAGCCAGAGCTTGAACTCGAGAGCCTGGAGGAGTTGCGCGAGCGAATGGACGTGCTGCGCGAACGTGCCGCCGAAGGCGAGTCGCTCGAGGCGTTGATGACGGAGTGCTTTGCGGTGGTGCGCGAGACCGGCAAGCGCACGATGGGGATGCGCCACTTCGACGTGCAGCTGATGGGCGCGATGGCGCTTCACGACGGGTGCATCGCGGAGATGAAGACCGGCGAGGGAAAGACGCTGACCGCGACGTTGGCGGTGGTGCTCAATTCCCTGGCGGTGCATGAGGGACGCTCGAAGCAGGGCACGGAAGAAAACGACTCTGAGCCTGCTCCACCTGAGCGCAAGGGCGTGCATGTGGTGACGGTCAACGATTACCTCGCACGCCGCGATGCGGCCTGGATGAGCCCGATCTACAACGCACTTGGCGTGAACGTGGGGGTGCTGCAGAACATGCAGCCCTATGAGGAGAAGCAGCTCGCTTACTCATGTGATGTGGTGTATGGCACCAACTCGGAGTTCGGCTTCGACTACCTGCGCGACAACATGGCGAAGGACCTCTCTGAAAAGGTCCAGCGAGGACATCCCTTCGCGGTGGTGGACGAGGTCGACAACATCCTCATCGACGAGGCCCGTACCCCGTTGATCATCTCCGGTGCCCCCGAACAGGCCGCTGACCTGTACGTGAAGTTCGCCCGTCTCGCCCCCCGTCTCGTTGCGGGCAAGACGCCGGAAGGCATGGACCCGGCCTCCAAGAAGACGTTCGTTGCGGACTTCGACTACGAGATCGATGAGAAGCAGAAGACCGTTGCGATTACCGAGCAGGGGGTGGCCAAGTCAGAGCGCTTCCTTGGCATAGATCATCTCTACAAGGCCGAGAACGGCCATCTCGTCAACCACTTGATCCAATCGCTGAAGGCGGAGTCGCTGTACAAGCGTGACGTCGACTACGCGGTGATCGACGGCGAGGTGAAGATCATCGACGAGTTCACCGGTCGCATCCTCGACGGTAGGCGCTGGTCTGAAGGACTGCACCAGGCGGTCGAGGCAAAGGAGGGGGTGAAGGTCCAGGAGGAGAACCAGACGCTCGCCACCATCACCTACCAGAACTACTTCCGCCTCTACGAGAAGCTCTCCGGGATGACGGGCACGGCTCTCACCGAGGCCACCGAGTTCATGAAGATCTACGACCTTCCGGTCGTCCAGATCCCGACGAACATGCCGATGGTGCGCGAGGATCGCAACGACCAGGTTTACAAGACCAAGGAGGGCAAGTGGACGGCGGTGGTCAAAGAGATTGCCGAGCGCAACGCGAACAGTCAGCCTGTGCTCGTGGGTACGATCTCCGTCGAGGTCTCAGAGCTCCTGGGGGACCGTTTGAAGAAGCGCGGGATCGTCCACACAGTGCTCAACGCGAAGCCCGAGCACGCCGCGCGCGAGGCTGAGATCGTGGCCGAGGCGGGTCAGCCGGGGGCGGTGACGATCGCCACCAACATGGCCGGCCGCGGGGTTGACATCAAGCTGGGGGGCAACCCCGAGCACCTTGCGCGGCTCGAGCTTGCCAAGCGGGATATCGATCCCGATGACCCGTCATACGGCGAGCAATTGAACGAGCTGCTCCCAGAGTTCGAGGCGCGTGTGGAGGCGAACCGTGAGCGGGTGATGGCCGCTGGAGGTCTGTTCATCTGCGGCACCGAGCGTCACGAGTCACGCCGCATCGACAACCAGCTGCGCGGTCGTGCCGGCCGTCAGGGGGACCCAGGCGAAAGCCGCTTCTTCCTGTCTGCCGAGGACGATCTCGTGCGGCTGTTCGCGGGTGACCGCATCTACAAGATCCTCGATCGTCTCGGCAGTGTGGACGAGGAGGGCAACGAGGAGCCGATCGAGGCGGGGATGCTCTCCAAGCAGATCGAGAAGGCCCAGAAGAAGGTGGAGGAGCAGAACTTCCTGATCAGAAAGCGTGTGCTCGAGTACGACGATGTGATGAACGAGCAGCGGCGCATCATCTACGCCTACCGCGACGAGGTGCTCGAAGGCAAGGAGATGGGCGAGGAGGCGCGCCAGCAAGTGACGAGTACGATCGAGCGCACGATTGACCAGTACACACCCGGCGACTACATGGACGACTGGGATCTCGACGGTCTGTTCACGGCGCTCGGGCAGTTCTTCCCGCTGGAGCTGGAGGAGGGAGATCTCGACCCAGGGACCGTCGACCGTAGCTTCCTGGGCGAGCGCATCGCCCAGACCGCGCTGGAGCACTATGAGGCTCGCGAGCAGGAGCTCGGGGAGGAGCTGATGAGCGCGCTCGAGCGCTTCCTGATCCTGCAGATCATCGACGAACGCTGGCGCGAGCACCTATACGACATGGACTACTTGCGCGAGGGTATCCACCTGCGCGGTTTCGCCCAGATCGATCCGCTTGTGGCGTACAAGAACGAGGCGTTCACGCTCTTCGGCGATCTCATGAACAGCGTGTGGGTGGACTTCACGCGCATGATCTTCAACGTGCAGGTAACCGTCGATGGCCAGAATGGAGCCGCGCAAGCTCCTGCTTTTGCCGCCTCGGGAAGCTCCACGCGTGCGGGACGTGTGTCGTATTCAGGCGGTTCGAGTGCGATGGGCGCCGGTGCGCTCGCTGCCGCTGCCGCGGCGGCCGGGCCCAACGGAGGTGGTTACGACGGCGAAGGCGAAGCCGCTGAGGCGCTCCCGGTGGTGGAGCAGCGCGTTACCGACTCAGAGCACGAACTCGGTCGCAACGACCCCTGCTGGTGCGGCAGCGGCAAGAAGTTCAAGCGCTGCCACGGCGCGTAGGACGACCGTAGACGCTGCGCGATACTGCGTCTTCGCTCGCTTATGTGCGTTGAGCACACTGCGCTCGCTGCATCCTTGTCTCGCTTGGTCTACCGTCGTCCTACGGGCCCCCGAGGAGACTGGACTGGCTCTGCGTAGCCGTTTGCGCTTCGCGCTTGGCGATGAACTCCTCGGTCGCCGCCGGGCCCATGAACGGGGTAAGGATCGTGCGGGCGAGTTCCGGCAGGATCGCCGGGAAGGTGTCGATCGGGTTCTGGGTGATGTGCAGGTAGATGATTTCGAAGAAGCGCTGCGTGACGGGCTGGTCGAGGCTCCCGGCGGCTGAGGGATCAAGCAGGTCATAGCCAGGTTGCAGGAAGATCGAGAATGCGTCCATCAGCGACTGTGCCAGCTCGATAGCGGCAGGGCCGATCGACATGATCTCGACGATTCCGGTGCGAACGAACGCCGGCTCGTTGCGTGCCCATTCGGCGTAAGCGGCTATCCCGTCCCACACGGCGTCGGGCCAGGTAGGGGAGCTCTTGTAGACCTCCTGACAGAAACCCATCACCCGGTCCACGCCGGCTTCGATGCCGGAGAAGACAGCTTCCTGCTTGTCCGCGAAGTGCTCGTGGAAGGAGCGGGCGGAGATGTTCGCCTCCGCGCAGATGTCACGCACACCAGTGTCGTGGTAGCCCTTCGCGGCGACTACCCGCACAGCCGCGAGCTGGATCTGCTCATACGTGTTGTGAACGACGAAGCGCCGAGGCTGAGCCTCGCGGATAGTTGCAACTTGGCGCATGACAGCTATGACGACAGCGTACAGGATGGCAGGCGAGGTTCAAGTATGGTAACTGAGAAGTCCGACCTTTCGAATACGGAAAATGGGGAGAGAGCTTCACCCCGGCTCGCCCGCGCACGCTGATAGCGTTGCGCGCATGGCAACCACCGCCCCAAGCGAGTCGACGCCGCAGCGCGTTGCGGTCATCCGCGAGCAGCTGAAGCTGCTCGGGGACTATCTTTGACCCGGCGACGCTGCGCGAGAGAATCGAGGCGCTCGAAGGCCAGATGCAGGCGCCCGGTTTCTGGGATGACGCCGAGGTAGCCGCCAAAGTCTCTTCCGAGCACGCTCGGGCCACTAAGCGGCTGGAGACATTCACCTCGCTACAGAGCGACATCGACGATCTCGACGGGCTGGTGGAGATGGCCGCTGAGGACCCCAGCCTGGAGGAAGAGGTAGAGGAGCATCTCGTGTCCATCGAGCGGCGTCTTGCCGAGCTCGAGGAGCAGCGTCTGTTCGCGGGGGCCTACGACGCGGGCGATGCCCTGGTGAGTGTCAACGCGGGCGCGGGCGGCACCGACGCACAGGACTGGGCCGAGATGGTGCTGCGTATGCTGATGCGCTGGGCAGAGCGCCGTGGCTTCGCGGTAGAGCTGCTGGAGGCGAGTGCCGGCGAGGAAACCGGCATCAAGTCGGCCACCTTCAAGGTGTCGGGTGAAAACGCCTACGGGCTGTTCGGGGCGGAGCGGGGTGTGCACCGGCTGGTGCGGCTCTCCCCATTTGACTCGGCCCACCGCCGCCACACGAGCTTCGCGGGTGTGGAGGTGGCACCTGTGGTGGAGGACACCGGTGAGGTGGAGATCGACGATGACGACCTACAGGTCGATACCTACCGCGCCTCGGGGGCCGGCGGCCAGCATGTCAACAAGACCGACTCCGCCGTGCGCATCACCCACAAGCCGACCGGAATCGTGGTTCAGTGCCAAAACGAGCGCTCGCAAACCTCAAACCGGGCCACCGCGATGGCGATGTTGCGCTCCAAGCTCGTGGAGAAGCAGGAGCGCGAACGCCAGGAAGAGATAGCGCGGGAGAAGGGTGAGGCCCAAGACGTCAACTTCGGCTCACAGATCCGCTCCTATGTGCTGCATCCCTACTCCATGGCCAAGGACCACCGCACCGGGCACGAGATGGGGGACGTGCAGCGCGCGCTCGACGGGGATCTCGATGGATTCGTGCGCGCGTACCTGCTGAAGTCCGCCTCATCCTCCAAGTCGTGAGCGACGAGCAGCTCAATGAGCTCGTGCGGCGCGCGCTGGCCGAGGACGTCGGCGGCGGCGACGTGACCACTGACGCGACGGTCGCGCCGGATGCGCGGGCGCGGGCGCTGATCGTGCAGAAGGCCCCCGGTGCGATCTACGGCCTGGATGCGTGCGAAGCAAGCTTCAAGCTGCTCGACCCGGAGGTGAGCTTCGAGCGGCTGGTGCGGGAGGGAGACTGGCGGGAGCAGAGTGGCCCGGTGCTGTCTATCGAAGGCCGGGCGCGGGCGCTGCTCACGGGGGAGCGCACCGCGCTCAACTTCCTCGGTCACCTGTCGGGAATCGCGACGCTGGCCGCACGCTTCGCACGCGAGGTGGAGGGCACCGAAGCGGTTGTGCTCGATACGCGTAAGACCACGCCGGGCTTGCGGACGCTCGAGAAGGCAGCGGTGGCGGCGGGCGGGGCATCCAACCACCGCGTGGGGTTGTACGACGCGATCCTTATCAAGGAGAACCACATTGCAGCCGCCGGTGGCATCGCTCAGGCCGTTGACCGTGCGCGGGAGTTGGCCCCGGAACTGGCTGGTGTGCTGGAGGTTGAGGTGCGCAACTCCCAGGAGATCGAGGAGGCGCTCGCCGCAGGCACTCCCCGCCTGCTGCTCGACAACATGAGCGTCGAGCAGTTGCATGAGGCGGTCGTACAGGTGGGCGGTCGCGCACAGCTAGAGGCGAGCGGGAACATGACCCTCGAGAACGTCCGGGAGAGGGCACTCACCGGGATAGACTTCATATCGGTTGGCGCGCTCACGCACTCCGCGCCGGCGCTCGACCTTGCGCTGGATTTCGACTGAATGGAAAAAGTTGAGGTATGCG
>JBOGYB010000035.1:0-8926 GCA_050696555.1 Solirubrobacteraceae bacterium
CTCCTGTACGTGATCTTGCGTACCCAGAACGCTTTCTTCGTCCCGCATGGGCTGAACCCGCTCGGCTACCACTCGGCACCGTGGAACGTCACCTTCAACACGGTGTCGTCGTTTGTGACCAACACCAATTGGCAGTACTACAGCGGCGAGACCACGATGAGCTACCTCAGCCAGATGATCGGGCTGACGGTGCAGAACTGGCTGTCGGCCGGCACGGGCATCGTGGTGGCGGTTGCGCTCATCCGCGGCATCGTGGGGCGCAGCGGCAAGGGCCTGGGCAACTTCTGGTCGGATCTTGTACGTACAGTGCTCTACGTGCTCGCGCCGATCTCGGTGATCGGGGCGATCGTGCTCGTCTCCCAAGGTGTGATCCAGAACTTCACCACCTATCTCACCGCACACACCATCACGGGGCTCACGCAAACGATCGCGATGGGGCCGGTTGCCTCCCAAGAGGTCATCAAGCTGCTCGGCACCAACGGCGGCGGTTTCTTCAACGTCAACTCCGCCCACCCGTTCGAGAACCCGACGGCCCTCACCAACTTCTTCGAGATGCTGCTCGTGCTCGTCATCCCGGCGGCGCTCGTGTTCACCTATGGGCGCATGACCGGCAACCGCCGTCAGGGGATGGCGGTGTACGCGACGATGATGGTGATGTTCCTGGGCGCGGTCACCGTCGCTTACATCGCCGAGGCGCACGGCTCGCCCGCGCAGCACGCGGCGGGTCTTCACACGCACGTCATCTCAGGCTCCGGCGGGGGCAACATGGAAGGCAAGGAGCAGCGCTTTGGCATCGCCGGCTCGGCGCTGTTCGACGTCGTCACCACCGTCACGTCCTGTGGCGCGGTCAACAGCGCGCTCGAGTCCTTCACCGGCATCGGCGGAGCGGTGCCCTTCGCCAACCTGTCTGCCTCCGAGGTGATCTTCGGGGGGGTGGGCACCGGGCTCTATTCGATCCTGCTGTACGTGCTGCTGGCCGTGTTCATCGGTGGGCTGATGGTGGGACGCACGCCGGAGTGGCTCGGCAAGAAGATCGAGGCGCGGGAGATAAAGCTCGCGGGTCTCGGCATCCTGATAACGCCGCTTGCCGCGCTGTTCTGTACCGCTATGGCCACCGCGAGCAAAGCTGGGCGCGCATCTATCTCGGAGCTCGGTGTGGGACCGCAGGGCTTCTCGGAGACCTTCTACGCGTACCTCTCCCAGGCCAACAACAACGGCTCCGCGTTCGCCGGTTACACCGGCTTCATACAACCCAACGCCGGCAATCTCGGCTCCCATGGCGTCACCTTCGCCAATCTGCTCGGAGGCTTCGACATGCTGTTCGCCCGTTTTGCTCCGATCCTCTTCGCGCTCGCCGTGGCCGGCTCGTTGGCAGGCAAGCGCGTCAGTCCCGCGGGCCTTGGGACGATGCGCACCGACAACTCCACGTTCGTGGTGCTTCTCATCGGTGTGATCGTCCTCGTCGGTGCGCTCACCTTCTTTCCCGCCTTGCTGCTCGGCCCGATCGTGCAGGGACTGACAGGACACCTCTATTGACATGCGACGCGACATCGTCACATCCGCTATCGCGATCGTCGTCTTCACGATCCTGCTGGGGCTCGCCTACCCGTTGTTCATCACGGGTGTAAGCCAGGTTGCCTTTCCCGGTAACGCCAACGGGCAAAAGGTTTACGTGAACGGCCAGCTCGTGGGTTCGAAGATAATCGGCCAGAGCTTCTCCTCACCGGTGATCGGCAAGAACGGAAAGCCCGAGGAAAAGGAAAAAGAGCTCGTCACCGAAGCCGACGCGAGGTATTTCCAGTCGCGCCCATCCGCCACCGAAGGCGGCGCGTACAACGCGGCGGCGAGCACTTTCTCCAACCGCGGTCCAAACGACAAGGCAACAGCAGAAGCGAATGCTGAAAACATCAAGGCTTATCTCGAATTGAACAAGCCGTACGATCCGAGCCTCACCGTCGCACGGATTCCTGTGGACGCGGTGAACACCTCCGGCTCCAACCTCGATCCGGAAATCTCACAGGCAAACGCCTGGATACAGGAGCACCGCATTGCCGCCAAGCGTGGCCTTTCTCTAAGCGCGGTGAACGACCTGATCGCCAAATACACCGACTCGCGAGGACTTGGCTTCTCCGGTGAACCCGGAGTGAACGTACTGGAGCTGAACCTCGCGCTCGATCGCCTCACGGGAGGTAGGTAACGATGGCAGCCGTCAACGCCACCCACGAGCGTCAGGCGATTTCGCTCTTCAAGCGCGACATCGTCAGGCGCGCACTGATCGACAGTCTCATGAAGCTCGACCCGCGCGTGCAGGTCCGCAACCCCGTGATGTTCGTGGTGGAGATCGGCTCTGTCATCACCACCATCACGTGGCTGATCCAGGCCCTCGGTGGCAAACCGCTCGGCGGTGGGCAGGAGCCGGCGTGGTACACGTTCACGATCGCCGTGTGGCTGTGGTTGACCGTCATTTTCGCCAACATGGCGGAGGCGTTTGCCGAGGGACGGGGTCGCGCGCAGGCAGACACGTTGCGCAACATGCGCAAGGAGACCGTCGCCACGATGCAGGACGGCTCGACGAAGGCTGCCTCGGCGCTCAGCCGGGGGGACGTCGTGGTTGTGGTGGCCGGCGAGCTGATCCCCGGGGACGGCAGCGTGATCGAGGGAATCGCCACCGTGGACGAGTCGGCCATCACGGGGGAGTCAGCGCCCGTGATCCGCGAGTCGGGAGGAGACCGCTCCGCTGTCACCGGTGGCACACGCGTCACCTCCGATCGCATCGTGGTCGAAATAACCCAAGAGCCCGGCAAGTCGTTCCTCGACCGCATGATCGCGCTCGTGGAGGGGGCGGAGAGGCGCAAGACCCCCAACGAGATCGCGCTGAACATCCTGCTCGCCGCGCTCACTTTGATCTTTATGATCGTCGTAGCCACGCTGCGGCCGTTCGGCTTGTTCGCGGGAACGTCGATCTCCGAGACCACGTTGATCGCGCTGCTCGTGGCTTTGATCCCCACCACCATCGGCGCGCTGCTGTCCGCGATCGGGATCGCGGGCATGGATAGGCTCGTGCGCCGCAACGTGCTTGCCCTCTCCGGCCGGGCGGTGGAGGCAAGCGGGGATGTGGACGTGTTGCTGCTCGACAAGACCGGCACGATCACGCTCGGCAACCGTCAGGCCTCCGAGTTCATCCCGATGCCGGGTGTCCCCGAGTCAGAGCTCGCCGAGGCGGCGCAGCTCGCCTCGCTTGCCGACGAGACGCCCGAGGGGCGGTCGATCGTTGTGCTCGCCAAGCAGTATGGGATCAGAGAGCACGATATGGCGCAAATCCACGCCGAGTTCGTGCCCTTCACGGCACAGACACGCATGAGCGGGGTGGACTTCGACGGCCAGCAACTGCGCAAGGGCGCGGGCGAGGCGATAGTCAAATTCGTGGAAGCCGAGGGCGGACAGGCTCCGCCGGAGCTGCAGGACCAGCTCGACCGCATCGGCCGCGAGGGGGGCACTCCGCTGGCGGTGGCGCGCGACAACCAGATCCTCGGGGTGGTGTATCTCAAGGACACCATCAAGGAAGGCATGAAGGAGCGCTTCGAGCAGCTCCGCGCGATGGGCATCAAGACCGTGATGGTGACGGGCGACAACCGCCTCACCGCCGCCAAGATCGCGCAGGAGTCAGGTGTGGACGACTTCCTCGCCGAAGCCACCCCCGAGGCCAAGCTCGCATTGATCCGCGAGCAGCAGCAAGACGGGCGGCTGGTGGCGATGACCGGTGACGGCACCAACGATGCTCCCGCGCTCGCTCAGGCGGACGTGGGGGTGGCGATGAACACCGGCACCCAGGCGGCGCGCGAGGCGGGGAACATGGTGGACCTCGACTCCAACCCCACGAAGCTGATCGAGATCGTGGAGGTGGGCAAGCAGCTGCTCATCACACGCGGCGCGCTCACCACGTTCTCCATCGCCAACGACGTCGCCAAGTACTTCGCGATCCTGCCCGCCATCTTCATTACGACATACGCCACGTCGGCCGGAGAGAAGGGCCCTCTGCACGTGCTCAACGTCATGAACCTCGGCACCCCCCAGTCGGCGATCGTCTCGGCGATCATCTTCAACGCGATCGTCATCCCGCTGCTCATCCCGCTCTCGCTGCGGGGAGTGCGCTACCGGCCGATCGGCGCCAGTGCGCTACTGCGCCGCAACCTCTTGATCTACGGCCTCGGTGGGATCGTCGCGCCGTTCATCGGCATCAAGCTCATCGACTTGATCGTTCACAACTTGTTGGGGGGTTAACCCCGTCCACCGGCCGGTGGGAGAGAATGGCTCCCGTGGCCACCGAAGCACCGAGCTCCCCGCAACGCGGACACCTGAAGGTCTTCATCGGCATGGCGGCCGGAGTGGGGAAGACCTACCGCATGCTGCAGGAGGGGCGCTCGGAGGCAGACACCGGCCGTGATGTGGCGATCGGCTACCTCGAGCCCCACGGCCGCGAGGAGACCACAGCCCAAGCCGAGGGTCTCGAGCACATCCCCCCGCGGATGGTCGACTATCGCGGGACGCCGCTGGCGGAGATGGACCTCCCCGCTGTGCTCGCGCGCAAACCCGAGCTGTGTTTGATCGACGAGCTGGCTCACACGAACGCCCCGGGGATAGAGCACGAGAAGCGCTACGAAGACGTGCAGGACGTGCTGAACGCGGGCATCGATGTGTACTCCACGGTCAACGTCCAGCACCTGGAGAGCCTCAACGACCAGATCATCCAGCTCACGGGGACGCGCGTGCGGGAGACGATTCCCGACGAAGCGCTCGCCTCGGCCGACGAGGTTGTGCTCATCGACCTCACCCCGGAGGCGCTGATCGAGCGGTTGCGCGCCGGGAAGGTGTACCCGCAGGAGCGGGTGCCGGCGGCGCTCAACAACTTCTTCAAGATCGAAAACCTCGCAGCGTTGCGCGAGACCGCGCTGCGTCATGTGGCGGAGGGTGTGGAGATCAAGCGGCTCGCGCCCGGTCCGGTGGTGGTGCGCCGCGACGAAGGGTTCTCCGAGCTGGGGGTTGCAGCAGGAGCAGGCACTCAAACCATCGCCGAGCGCCTGCTTGCGCTTGTCGCGCTGGCTCCCCATTCCGAGCGGATCGTGCGCCGCGCCGCTCGCTCGGCGGAACGCCTCGGCGCACGCCTCGACGTGTTGGTTGTTCGCCCCACCGGTAGGACACCGAGCGCGCAGGACCGCGAACAGTTGGAGTCGCTGCGCCGGCTCACGGCGATGCTCGGCGCGCGGCTGCTAGTCGAAGAAGGCGAAGATGTGGCGGAGGTGGCGATCGACACGGCCCGCCGTCTCGGCAGCACATACGTACTGATGGGCGCTCCGTCGGCGCGTCGCGGCGTGAGGCGTTTGCGCGAGTCGCTCGTCACGCGTCTGCTGGAGGGGCTCCCCGGGGTGGACGTGCGCATCGTGGCCGACCCCACGCTGCGCGAGGAGGGTCGCACAGCCGCCGGCAATGGCGAGACCTGAGCGATACAGAGATCGCGGCAGACGGTACGCGTGGGTAAAGATCGTCGGCGCAGCGCAACGTCTCGACACATAGGCTGTTGCAATGAACATGCTCAAGACTCCTCACCCACGTGTCCTCACCCTCGCGCCGCTCGCCTGCGTTCTCGTTCTCGCCTTGACGGCGCTTGGCGCGGTGACCGTCGCCGGCGCTTCTCGCGCTACCGCCAAGCCCAGCGCTCACAGAGCGGCCTCCTACCTCACCGGCATCGGCGACCAGCAGACCGAGATGTTCTCCAGCCCGCTATGGCAGCAGCTGCACACGAAGATCGCGCGCTACATCGCACCGTACGACGCCGCGGTGCGGCCCTACTCGCTACAGCAGGCAGCGGCCTGGATCGCCGCGGCCGAAGCCCAGCACCAGCAGATCTTGGTGGCGTTCTACCACTCTGAGTACACGCCGACGGCGATGCCGAGCGTCACCACCTACACGCGCGACGTGCAGAAGTTCCTCAAGCTGTTCCCAAAAGTTCGCCAGTACCAGGCGTGGAACGAGACCAACCGTGGGACGCTCGCGCACATGTTCAAATCGCCGACCGCGCTCGAATCGGCCAAGTACTACAAGGCGCTGCGGTCTGTGTGTAAGGGCTGCACGATCACCGGCCTTGACATCCTCGACGGACCCAGCATCGGCCCAACCCTTCGCTACGTAGGCGAATTCAGGCGTGACATCGTGCGTCTGAAACTGCCGATGCCGAGCCTGTGGGGGTTGCACAACTACTCCGACACCAACCGCTTCCAGAGCACCCGCACAAAGGCCATACTCAAAGCGGTGCCCGGTCAGGTGTGGCTCACAGAGACAGGTGGGATCGTCAAGTTCGGTGGCGCCTTTCCCAACGTCAAAGGGTCGGGCCTCAAACGCTCCAGCAAGGCGCTGGCCTACATGTTCAAACTCGCGTCCTCCAACTCGCGCATCAAGCGCCTCTACATCTTCCAGTGGTCGGGCGGCACCGCCTCAACACGCTTCGATGCGGGCCTGACCGATGCCCACTACAACCCACGCCCCGGCTACGTCACGGTCTGCAAGCAGCTCCACGCCGCGAAATGCAAACTGAAGACGAGTAACCGCTGAGGTCGGCTCTCAGGGTGTGGCGACCCGGCGGCGAGTTGCCACGCCGCCCGCGAACGCGCGTGCGAGGAGCAGGCCGAGCAGGCCCACCCCCGCGGCGAGCGGGGCGAGCGTCCGCAGCGGGTAGCGGGTGCCGCTGTGGAGGGTCAGGTTCAGCGCCGTGTCATCCCCGGCGTGGACGATCGAAACAAGCCCGCGGTGGTCGATACCGAGCAGTGTCGGCGCCAGCGCCGCGAATGCGCACCAGCCGGCGAGCGCCGCCACCCCCCACAGCAGCGACTGCGTGGAGATGCGGGTGCGGGTGGTGGCGAGGACAGCGAGCAGGATGGCGCCGCCGGCGCAGAGCAGGAATGGCCAGATCCCGCCCCACCCGCGGCCCATGCCGAAGGCCGAGGCGATCGTGGGCTGGAAGAAGCCTTTGCCGAGGTAGCGGACGAACACGACCCCCTCGTTCTCGTAGCCGATCAGCGGATGGGTGATCGTCGCGATCGCGATCGTCGCGATCGACACGGCGGCGAGAGCGATCGTGGGTCCAGGGAAGCGCTTTAGAGCGAGGCCTGTGGGCAGGGCGAGGAATGGGATCATCGTCATCAAGAAGCGCGGTCCCATGAAGCCCCCGCCGAAGGGGAGGTAGTAGCCGGCGTTGTAGCCCGCGTACAGCACGCAGATAGCGGTGATCACAAGCGCCTCGGCGCGCAGCCCACGCTTGTACATGAGCCACGTGCCGACTCCTCCCATTGCCAGCACCGGCGAGAGGGTCAAGAGGCCGCGCGAGTCCAGCAGCAGCGTTGCCAGCACCGGCAGGCTGGGAAGGCCAATCCCGAAGAAGCCTTTCTGCTGGCGCGGGATGCTCGAGTAGGCGAGGTGTGTCCAGGAGTGAAATGCGTAGTGGTTGTAGAGCAGCAGTGGGATGATCCCGACCAGCCCGCCGAGGATGAAGGCCCCTGCGCGGGTGGCAATTCCCTTGGGTGTGAGTGAGTCGCGGCGGGAGATCAGGTAGAGGCCAAGCACCAACGCGGCGAAGAACAGCGGGTACTCCGACACGCCCGCATAGCCGAGCGCCACTCCGGCCACACCAAGCAGCCACGGGTTGGGTGGGCCCTGGCGCTCCCAGAAGAGCAGCGCAAATGCCGCGAAGCCGAGGAAGGCGGTGAATATGTGTGAGAAGAGCAGCGTGGAGAGTGGCAGCGTGAGCGTGCCAAGACCCAGGATCACCGCCGTGGCGGCGCCGTAGCCTGGCTGCAGTCGCTCGGCGAGGTGGCCGACAAGCAGCAACAGCAGCAGGCCGGGCAGCACATTGGCCCACAGGCCGATGAAGTAGATCATCTCGTCTTCGCCGCGCTGGGCCTTCGATGAGCGAGCGAGTTTTTCCGCCCCCAGCGCTTTGATGGCGTCGTACCAGGGGAGCGCGAACAGCGCCAGCCCCGGTGCGCGGGCTGAGTACCAGTGCCCCTTATAGAAGGCCTTGTCGCCGGTGTTTTCCTGGTACAGGTCGATCGTGGTGCGATCTCGGTCGAGCGAGCGAATCAGGTCGTAGTGGGAGGTCTGATTCCAGGAGAAGCTCTGGATGACGGTGGCGTAGGCCACTCCCACTAGCAGCACTGCCGCCAGCGCGAGGTTGCGCTTGGTGAGGATCTGTCTCGTGCGAGGGCGAGTGTTTGCCCCCGGTGTGACCGGTTGAGCGTCGAGGGTGCTCATCGGCTCATAGGGTGGTGGTGTGTCATCGTCAGTGCAGCGCCTTCGGGCCCGGGCCGATCTCGTAGATCACGAGCGAGCCGACCTGTCTGCGCGTGACACCCAACCCGGCGACCGGCCTCGAGGCGGCGGCACGAGTGTCGGGAGGCTCCGGGACGGCCGGGAGCTTTATGCCGGGTAGGGTAGGTATGTTCAGGTGCAGCACGACGGTCTTGACGCCGTAGTAGCGCAGCTTCTCGACGCTGGCGCGGTCGGGGAAGCCGCTCATCCCCCCGCGCAGGTCATCGGTGGCGGGTATGTCGAAAGTGCTGTTCCCGAGCGGGATCTTGTAGAAGCCGTTGGTCGAGAAATACTGCCACAGCCGGTCGGCGGCGCCGTCGGTGGGCAGGTCGAGGAGTGGCCCGGGAAGGCCGATCTCCGCGCGCGCAGGCTGGGGGACGACGGGATGTGCCATGTGACCTGCCCCTTCGCCCACGACCCCGATGACAAGCAGCGCTCCCACAGCGGCCGTCAGCCACGTCGCGCCGCGTGCCCCGAATCCTTTCCCCCACGCGCGCGCAAGCTCGGCGAGCCGCCACGCGCCTGCCGCGGCGAGCAGTGCGATGAACAACGTCCCCAGCGTGAACAC
>JBOGYB010000036.1:0-8755 GCA_050696555.1 Solirubrobacteraceae bacterium
GACTTGGCACGCCGCCCGCCCGGGCGGGCGGGACCGGAGCCGCCACCGCCGAACAGGTTGGAGAGGATGTCACCCATCGATGAGGCGTCGAAGTCGAAGTTGCCGAAGCCACCGAAGCCAGGCCCGCCCGCGCCTCCTGCCGCGAACGGCCCGCTGCCGGAGTCGTACTGCTTACGCTTCTCCGGGTCCCCGAGCACATCGTGGGCTTGGGAGATCTCCTTGAAGCGCTCCTCGGCGTGCTTGTCGTCGGGGTTGCGATCGGGGTGGTACTTGCGCGCGAGCTTGCGATACGCCTTCTTGATGTCCTCGGCGCTCGCCTTCTTGTCGACCCCGAGCGTCTTGTAATAGTCGGGACGGGTGGCCATGAGACTCCTGACTACGCGGCCACCAGGACGCGTGCGGGACGGATCACGGTGTCACCCATGCGGTAGCCGTTCTGGTAGACCTCGGCGACCGTCCCCGACGCTGCGCCCTCGACTGGCTGCTGGGCCATCGCCTCGTGGAAGTTGGGGTCGAAGACCTCCCCCAGGGGGGAGAACGCCTCGATCCCCACACGTGTGAGCGCCGCGGCTATCTCCGAGCGCACAAGCTTCACGCCGGTGAGCAACGGGTCCTCCTCGGCCGCCGCCTCCAGCGCGCGGTCGAGGTTGTCGAGCGCGGGGAGCAGCTCCTTGGCGAGTTTCGCCACACTGCGCTCCTGCGCCTGCGCGGCGTCGCGGGCGACACGCTTGCGGTAGTTCTCGAAGTCGGCCTGGGTGCGCTGGGCGAGCGCGAGGTAGTGGTCGCGCTCGGCAGACGTAGCCACCAGCTCGTCGAGATCGCTCTCGATCTCGACGGCATCCTCATCCTCGGGCTGCTCGACCTCGACGTCCTCGACCTCCGGCGTTACCTCCTCCATCAGCTCTTGCCCTCGTCGACCACCTCGGCGTCGACAACGTCCTCCTCAGAGGAGGCTGAGCCGTCGCCGTCGCCGTCGGCGGCAGCGCCGGCCGCTCCGTCCCCGGATGCGGCTGCCTCGGCCTGAGCCTTCTGGTACATCGCCTCGGAGACCGCGTGGAAGGCACTCTGGAGGGCGTCGGTGCGCGCGTTGATCGCCACCGGGTCGTCCTCTGACTCCAGCGACTCGCGGACCTCCTTGATGGCGTCCTCGATGCGGGACTTGGAGTCGGCGTCGACCTGGTCGCCCAAGTCTGCGAGCTGGCGCTCGGCCTGGTAGGCGGCGTTCTCGCCGTTGTTGCGTGCCTCCGCCAGTTCGCGTGCCTTGCGGTCCTCCTCGGCGTGCGACTCGGCGTCGGCCACCATCGACTTGACTTCGTCGTCGGAGAGACCCGACCCGGCCTTGATCTCGATCTTCTGCTCCTTGCCGGTGCCGAGATCCTTTGCTGAGACGTTGAGGATGCCGTTGGCGTCGATGTCGAAGGCAACTTCGATCTGGGGGATACCACGCGGTGCCGGCGGTATACCGGTGAGCTGGAACTTGCCGAGCGACTTGTTGTACTGGGCCATCTCGCGCTCGCCCTGGAGCACATGGATCTCCACCGAGGGCTGGTTGTCCTCGGCCGTCGAGAACACCTCACCCTTGCGCGTGGGGATGGTGGTGTTGCGCTCGATGAGCTTGGTCATCACCCCACCCTTGGTCTCGATGCCGAGCGTAAGTGGTGTGACGTCCAGCAGCAGCACGTCCTTGACGTCACCGGCGAGCACACCCGCCTGGATGGCGGCACCGACGGCCACCACCTCGTCGGGGTTGACGCCGCGGTGGGGGTCCTTACCGGTGAGCTCCTTCACCTTCCCCTGGACGGCGGGCATGCGGGTCATGCCACCGACGAGCACGATGTGATCGATCTCCTTGACACCCTTGTCCTTGGCGTCGTCGATCGCTTGGCGCACTGGCGCCACGACGCGGTCGAGCAACGCGGAGGTGAGCTCCGCGAGCTTCGCCCTGGTGAGGCGGGTGTCGAGGTGCTTGGGGCCGGAGGAGTCGGCGGTGATGAACGGTAGGTTGATCTGCGTCTCTTGAGTGGTGGAGAGCTCGATCTTGGCCTTCTCGGCAGCCTCGTAGAGGCGCTGGAGCGCCATCGGGTCGGCGCTCAGGTCGATGCCCTGGTCACGCTTGAAGTCCGAGACGAGCCAGTCGACGATCGCCTTGTCGAAGTTGTCGCCACCGAGATGGTTGTCGCCGGCGGTGGACTTCACCTCGAACACCCCGTCGCCGATCTCGAGCACCGACACGTCGAAGGTGCCCCCACCGAGGTCGAACACGAGGATCGTCTGGTCGTTTTCCTTGTCGAGCCCGTAGGCAAGGGAGGCAGCGGTGGGCTCGTTGATGATGCGCTTGACGTCGAGTCCTGCGATCTTGCCGGCGTCCTTGGTGGCCTGGCGCTGATCGTCGTTGAAGTAGGCAGGGACCGTGATGACGGCCGAGTCAACCGCTTCGCCCAGATACGCTTCCGCGTCGGACTTGAGCTTTTGCAGGATCATCGCGGAGACCTCGGGCGGGGAGTACTGGTTGCCGGGGGAGGCGGGTGGATTCCCTACTTCAACCCGCGCGTCGCCGTTGGGACCGGAGACCACCTTGTAGGGGACGATCGACTCCTCCTCACGCACCTCGGCCTCCTTGCGGCCCATGAAGCGCTTAATCGAGAAGATCGTGTTCTGCGGGTTGGTTACCGCCTGGCGCTTGGCCACAGTGCCGACGAGCCGCTCACCGGAGGCTGTGAAGGCGACGACGGACGGGGTTGTGCGCCCCCCCTCGGCGTTCTCGATGACGGTGGGCTCGCCACCCTCGAGCACGGCCATGCAGGAGTTCGTGGTGCCGAGATCGATTCCTATGGTCTTGCCCATGAGGTGATGCTCCTTCAGTTGCGTTCTAAATCTAAGTCAAAGAATAGCAGATTATCTGCGAGTAACAATAAGCACGGGAGCGGGTAATCGTCAGCAAGTGACCCGCCTGGAGCGCAACGTGAACATCGCTGCCGTCGTGCTTCCGTTCCTGGGCGTGGTGGCCGGCGGGGTGTTGCTGTGGGACAGCTTTCTCAGCCCCCTCGATCTGGCGATCATGGCGGTGATGTACATGGCCACGGCGATCGGGATCACCGTGGGCTTCCACAGGCTGCTTACCCACAGGGCGTTCCAGACACACACATGGGTCCGCTATACGCTCGCGGTCCTCGGGGAGATGGCTGTGCAAGGGCCGGTGATCGACTGGGTGGCCGACCACCGCAAGCACCACACGTTCACCGACGAGGAGGGCGACCCGCACAGTCCGCACGCCGGTCAGGGGGCGGGTGTCGCCGGCATGCTCAGGGGCCTGTGGCACGCACACACGGGTTGGCTGTTCTCCACGCACGGACAAGCTTCGTCCAAACGCTTCGCCCCCGACCTGCTCGAAGATCGTGGGATGCGGAGGATCAACAAGCTCTTCCCGCTGATCGCGCTCTACAGCCTGGCAATCCCCTTCCTGTTGGGGCTCGGCTCGAGCGGGGGCTTAATCACAGCGGCGTTGAGCGCTCTCCTGTGGGGCGGGCTGGTGCGAATCTTCTTCGTACACCACGTCACATGGAGTATCAACTCGATCTGCCACTTCTTCGGGAGCCGCAGGTTCGAGCTGGAGGACCACTCGACCAACGTGTTCTGGCTGGCGCTGCCGTCGCTGGGAGAGGCGTGGCATCACAACCACCATGCCTTCCCGCGCTCGGCCTTTCACGGGTTGCGCTGGTGGGAGCTCGATCCCTCCGGTTGGCTGATCTTGGGGATGGCGAAGGCGAAACTCGCCTGGGATGTAGTGCGCGTGACGCCCGAGCGTGAGCGTGAGAAGCTGACCGACGTCACGCCGGCTACCGGCGCACCGGGCGTTTAGCGCCGCAAATCCCACCACCGCACTAACCGGCAGGCCCGCCCTCCCTCTCCGACTCGACAGCGCCCCAGGCGTTGAGCGCTTGCATAAGCGGTACCTTCAGATGATGAGCGTGGGGAGGTCACTGCCAAAATTGACGGACGGACCCGTGAAGCCAAAGCTGCGCGGCGTCTCCCACCAGTACGCCTTCTTCGTCTCGCTCGGCTGTGGCGTGGCGATGATCCTGGCGGCATCCGACGGACGGGCACGCTTGGCGGCGAGCATCTATGCGGTGGCGGTGTCTGCGCTATTCGGCACGAGCGCGCTCTACCACCGCGTCACCTGGCGGCCGGCAGCTCGACGGTGGATGCGACGATTGGATCACTCGATGATCTTCGTGCTGATCGCCGGCACCTATACCCCCGTGGCGCTGCTCGCCCTGAAAGGGTCGCTGGCGACGACGATTCTGGTGGTGCTGTGGGCAGGGGCGCTCGGCGGGGTGATCTTCAAGCTGTTGTGGATCGACGGGCCGAAGTGGTTGTTCGCGGCGGTTTACGTCGCGCTCGGATTGGTGTCGGCGGCGGTCTTTGGCGAGCTCCCCACCGCGATCGGATGGCTCGGCGTGGGGGGACTGGCGTTGGGTGGTCTCCTTTATGTACTGGGGGCCGTGGTGTATGCGAGCGGCCGCCCCAACCCGTGGCCGAAGGTCTTCGGTTACCACGAGATCTTCCACGCGCTCGTGATCGCCGCGGCGGCGCTGCAGTACGCGGTGATCGCCTTCGCGGTAGTTCCGAGGGGATAGCCCGCGCACCACTATCGAGTCTTGCCATTGGGTGGCCTTCCTTCGAGGAAGCCCGCCCGACTCGGGCACATCCGCGCCAGCGCGCACTCACCGCAGGCAGGCGTGCGGGCGTGGCAGGTGCGGCGGCCGTGGCGCAACAAGTTCACGTGGAACTCGAGCTCCTCTCCCGGCGGGGTGATAGCGAGCATTTGGTCGTGGAGCTCCTCGAACGGCGCGCCCCCACGAAAAAGGCCAAGACGCGTGCCCACACGCGAGACATGCGTATCCACGGGGATGTCCCGGAGACCGAAGGAGAACAGCAGCACACACGCCGCCGTCTTGCGCCCCACACCCGGCAGCGCGCACAGGTAGGCGCGACTCTCCTCCACCGGCGCATCGCGCATCCATTCGAGCGACAGCGAATCACGAGCCCGGGGCGATCCGGCGGTGGAGCCCGGCGGCTCGGTACCGACGATGGCGGCAAGAATCGCCTGGATGCGCGCCGACTTCACCTTGGAGATGCCACCAGGACGAATCGCCTCCTCCACCTCGGCGACGGGCGCCGCGAGCATCGCTGTGTAGTCGATGGGCTCGCCAGGCGAAGCGAAGCGCTCGCGCAACCGCAGGAAGGCGACATCGCGGTTGCGGTCGTTCGTGCTCTGCGAGAGCACCGTGAGGATCAACTCATCGAGCGGGCGCCCATGGGGAACCATGCGCGGGATGCCATACACCTCACGCAACCGGTCGCGAATACGCAACACGCGTGCGCGGGTGGGGCGCTTCCAGGCATCGGGCACACGCCCACGCTATATCCTCGCGGCGTGCCGCCGGTCACCGACAACACCGCTGAGATCGACGGCATCCCCGTCTTCTGGCGCAGCGCCCCCACCGAAGGTCCCGCGGCCCCGGCGCTCTACCTGCACGGGGTGCCCACCAACTCCGACGACTGGGTCACCCCTCACGAGCGCCGCATGACCCGCTCGTGGTGGAAGCGCTGGTGGCGAGCAAAGCGTCCCGCGGATGAGTGGGTAGAGCCGCCGCCGTACGAGAGGGGTTTCCTGGAGCGCACCGGCGGTCTCGCCCCCGACCTGCCCGGCTTCGGCCGCTCCGGCAAGCCCGGCTACTTGAAGTACACGATCGAGGAGTACGCCGGCTTCATCGAGCGCTTTCTCGACACGCTGGAATTCGAGCGCGTGCGGATGCTCGTCCACGACTGGGGGGCGGTGGGACTGGCCTTCGCCCAAGCCCACCCCGAGCGGATCGAGCGGCTAGTGGTGACGAACACCGTGACGTTCCTCCCCGACTACCGTTGGCACCGCACGGCCCGGGCCTGGCGCACACCCGTGCTCGGAGAGCTGGTCATGGGGGCCACCACCCGCCCCCTCCTGAAGCTCACCTCGCGCGAGGGCAACGTCACGCCCGGACCGATGCCCGAGGTGTGGCTTGACACCGTGCTCGACCACTTCGACCAAGGCACACAACGGGCGATCCTGCGCCTCTACCGCAGCTCTCCCAGTGAGGTGCTGGCGAAGGCGGGCGAGCACCTCGCGCTGCTTGACATGCCCTCGCTGGTGGTGTGGGGGATGGCCGACCCATTCATCCCCGAGCGCTTCGCCGCGGAGTATGCGAAAGCGCTCCCCAACAGCGAGCTATTGGAGCTGCCCGACGCCGGGCACTGGTGGTGGTTTGACCGCCCCGACGCGATCGCACGGGTGGCGGACTTCCTCACCGCCGTCTGAACCGGCCGGACTCGAGATGACGTCCCACACGGCGAGCGTCACAGCCCAGCAGGAGGTGCAGGGGTCGGCCGCCAAGGCGCAACGGCCGGCCGGCCTGCGTGGGGTGGCCGACCGGCCGTGGGCGGTGGCGTTGCTCGTGGCGGTCCCGCTCGCCCTGCTCTACCTGCTCCTCTCACCCCCGGCTGCCGACCTCGCGGCCGCCACGTACAGAAGCGACTTGTTCGCGCGCGCCGGCTTCACCACATGGGACACCGGGTGGTATGCCGCCCACGGCCACTACCTACCGGGCTACTCGCTGCTCTCGCCCGCACTGGGAGCGCTGCTCGGCGTGCGCGTGCTGCTTGCCTGCTCGGCGGTGGCGGCGAGCGCCCTGTTTGGGTTGATCGCCCACTGCGCCTTTGGCACGCGCGCCGCGCGCGTCTCCACCGCCTGGTTCGCACTGGGCGTGTGCGTGGGCCTGCTCTCGGGTCGTGTGCCGTTCGACCTCGGCCTCGCGATCGGTCTCGGAGCGGTGCTCGAGTTGATGCAAGGGCGACTCGCGGTAGCGCTTGGGCTGGCTGTGCTCACAAGCATCGCCAGCCCTGTCGCTGGAGCTTTTCTAGCGCTCGTCGCGTTGGCGGGAGCGGGGGGTTGTGTGCTTACGAAAAAGGGTGACTCGCGCGCGCGTGCGCGGAGAAAGGCTAACTCCGCGCGCGCGCGCGAGTCACGCTTAAAAGAGAACAACACAACTCGCCCACCCTCGATCGCGGCGGCTTTTGACCGAGACACCCGCCACTGCCTCGACGTCGCTGCTGCCGCACTGACCCCGATCCTCGTGCTCACCCTCGCCTACCCCGAGGGCGGCTATGAGCCGTTCGCCCCCTCCGCCTTCTGGCCCGCTCTGGCCGGTGTCGCGCTGATCGCGCTGCTCTACCCACGAGGACCTCTCAACCGGCGTGGATGGCTCGCCGTGCGAGCCGCCGCCACTCTCTATGCGTTTGCTCTGGTCGCCGCGTTTGCGATCCACACCCCCATGGGCGGCAACGCCGCGCGGCTGGGCCCACTGCTCGCCGGTCCACTGCTCGCCGGTGTGTTGTGGGAAGAGCGGCGCGCGCTGCTCTTGCTGCTCGCTCCCGTACTGCTCTACTGGCAGCTCGTCACCCCTGTCCGCGACTACGCGTCGGTTGCCTCCGACCCCTCGGTACACGCCTCCTACTACGCCCCCCTGCTCGCCGAGTTGAAACGGCTGGGGGACGGGCATCCCGGCTCTCGCACAATCGTGGAGGTCCCGCTCACAAAAGCCCACTGGGAGGCTGCCTACCTCGCCGGCCACGACCGCGTGGAGCTCGCACGCGGGTGGGAGCGCCAGCTCGACACCCGCTATGCCTCCCTCTTCTACCGTCCCACGCTCACACCCTTCGCGTACCGCGCTTGGCTGGCTGAGAATCGAGTCCGATACGTCGCCCTCCCCGACGCCCCCCTCGATAAAGCCGGGCGCCTGGAGAGCGCCCTGATCGCGCGTGGAGTCCCCTATTTGCGCGAGATGTGGCGCTCCTCCCACTGGCGCCTCTACCGTTTCATGGGCTAGGCTTGGGAGATGGCAGCCCGGCTAAGGACCCTGCGCGCGCGCGCGCTGCCGCAGGGATGGCTCGACTTGCTGCGCCAGATCGCACTGGTCGGACTCGCCTACGGCGCCTACTCCCTCGTACGCGGCCTGGTGGAGGGCAAAGCCACCGCCGCCTTCCAGCACGCCCGCGACCTGATCCAGGTGGAGCGCACGCTGCACGTGTTCGTCGAGCCCTCCGTACAAGCCTGGGCGTCCGGCTCCCATGCGCTGATGGACTTCTCGAGCTGGCTCTACGTCAACGCACAGACCTCTATCACGCTCGCCGCGCTCGTCTACCTCTATATGCGCCACAACCGCTCCTTCTACTTCGTGCGCAATATGTTCGCGATCGCGATGCTCATCGCACTGGTGGGCTATGCGGTCTTTCCCACCGCCCCCCCACGCTTCCTTCCCGAGTGGGGCTTCATCGACTCGGTCTCCGACTTCACCGGCGTCCACGTCAACCACCACAGCGCCTCGCTGAGCGCCCTGTTCAACCCCTACGCCGCGGTCCCCTCGATGCACGTCGCGTTCGCACTCATGATCGGCTGGCCACTTGCCACGCTCTCGCGCACCCGCGTGGCACGCATCCTGTGGCGGCTCTACCCCCTGCTGATCGCCTTCGTCATCGTCGCCACCGCCAATCACTTCATCCTCGATGCACTGCTCGGCGCGCTCACCGCCGGCGCCTCCGCGCTTGGTGCACGCCGGCTCGGACAGATGCGGCCTGCCGCATGGCGCTTCTCCCCCGCCACCGTCGGGGCCGGGTAGGGTCTCAAGCGCCTAGATGACCCCATCCCCACCCTCACACAGGC
>JBOGYB010000037.1:0-8729 GCA_050696555.1 Solirubrobacteraceae bacterium
GCTACAGGCCGTGTAGTGTGGTTCTAGCCGGCTGTGTTGGTGCCGGGGTACATATTGGTCGGGTGTGGGTCGGTCCTCGTGGTCGACTTTCTGCCGCGGTTTGACGGGGACCTTGGGAGAGGCACCGGGTCGTTTTTTTAGAGAGGGTTTTGTTTGCGTGGTTTCTTTGGGGAATAGCGTGTTTGAGAGTCTGCGTGCTCCTGATGGGTCCGTTATAGGACGCGTCAGCGTCGCTGACGCGTCTCTCTCTCTCTCTCTCTCTCTCTGGTCGAGCCGTCTTCTAGGCTTTAGGTCCAGGTTCCGCGGCAGGGTTCCGCGGCCGGTCGGGTATCTCGCCCGGCTTGAACGATCGAGCGCTCATGGGGGTTTGAGCGGGCGCCGGTGTGTGGTGGTGTCGTGCTGATGGTGGCCGCTGTCGGTTCGTGGCCGGGGGGTGTTGCGCGCTCAGGTGATGTCGTTGCATGCGCGCGGGACGGGGCGACCGGGCTTTCTGAGGCGCTGGGGCATAGCCATATCGCAGGTATTCAGCGTGCGCGTATCCTCGCGGCTACGTGTGAGGTTGTGGGTGAGCGTGGCGCGGGTGGTGTGAGCGTCGGGTACATCGTAGAGCGCTCGGGCGTGTCACGGCGCACGTTCTATGAGATCTTCACAGATTGCGAGGAGTGTTTGCTCGCGGCGTTCGATGACGCGTTTGAGCGTGCGAGTGAGTGTGTGTTGCCGGCCTTCTATTCGAAGTCCAGGTGGAGCGAGCGGGTAAGGGCCGGTCTTCTCGCGTTTCTCTCTTTCATCGAGGAGCAGCCTAGTGCCGGTGGCCTGTTGGTAAGGGGGTCTCTGGCGATGGGTGGAAGGGTGCGCGAGCGTCGCGAGCAGGTCCTTGAGCAGCTCGCGACCGTGATCGACGATGGTCGTGGTGAGGGAAGGCAGGGGACGCAGGTCCCGCCGCTAACAGCGGAGGGCCTTGTCGGTGGTGTCCTGTCGATCCTCGATCGGTCCGCGGATGGTGAGAGTGAGCAGTTGCGCGGTTTGGTGAACCCGTTGATGGCGATGATAGTCGCACCGTATCTTGGGTTTGCCGCGTCCCGGCGAGAGCTCGAGCGTCCAGTGGAGTCGCTCAGGCCGGCTGCTATGCAAGCGCTCACCGATCCCTTCAAACCCGCGGGTATGCGTCTTACCTATCGCACTGTTCGTGTGCTGTTGGCGGTGGGTGAGTATCCGGATGCGTCCAACCGTCGTCTCGGCGATATCGCGCAGGTCAAAGACCAGGGTCAGATATCGAAGCTGCTCGGTCGTTTGAAGCGTCTGGGTCTTATCGACAACGCGGGGTTGGTCGCGGGTGGTGGTGTTCCTAACGCTTGGAGCTTGACATCACACGGGCAGCAGGTCGTACGGAGTATCCGTGCGCACACAGAACACCTACCGGGGGAGTGAACAAGAACGTGTCCAGGGATCGTAAGAGGCGACCGGCGAACGTTCGGTCGGAAAAGGGGGAGGGTGTCGTGCCATCGAGTGCTGCTCTTGTGAGGAACCGTATTGCGCCTGTGATGCTCCTGAGCGTGTGCGCATTGCTCGTGGCCGCGGTCGTGTCGGTAGCTCCGGCTCTCGCCGCCGCTCCAGAGGCGCCGGTCGCCGAAGCACAATCACACACGGCTACCAACGCGTTCCTGCACGGTGTGCTGAATCCCGGGGTCGAACCACCCCAGGAAGGCACCTACGAATTCCTGTACGCCGCCTCGCCCTCCACGTGTACGGGCGAAAGCAAGGGTACACGCGGCCTCGCGCTCGGTTATGCCAGCCAGGAAGTCGGCGAAGAAATCGGCGGGCTCTCCCAGCACACGACCTACACCATTTGCTTGCTGCACCGGAACCTCGCTGGCGAAGAAACGCTCAGTGCACCGGTCACGTTCACGACGAGCTTTGAACCCGAAACTCCGGAAGCGACAGTCGCGGACGCAATCACGTCTTCTACCGCGATGCTGCACGGGGAGCTCAACCCCAATGCCAGCCGTGAAGAAGAACCCGGCAGCTACGAATTCATCTACGCGCGTGGCGGCGGGTGCGAAGGCGAAGGCTCCACCGGACAACTCCCCGCTACGACAGGAGGAGAAAAAGAACCGGCGCAGGCGGAAATCGCGGGGCTCGTACCCGGAGCTCAATACGCGTTCTGCGTACGTGCGTGGAACACAACAGGCCAGTACGCCCAGGGCGGACCGGTGACGTTCACGACGCTGCCGGCCAAGCCGAGCGTCTCCGAAGAGACCGTGTCGAACGTCGATACGAGCAGGGCGCGTGTGAGCGCGCAGATCGCGACCGGTGGGCTGTCCGTCACCTACAGCGTGCAGTACGGGACTACCGAAGCGTACGGTCAGGAAACAACTCCCGTCGAAGTGCCGGCGAGCACGAGCAGTCTGCTGGTGCAGCTCAGTGGCCTGCAACCGGGCAGCGAATACCATTTCCGGTTCCGCCTCTCAAACAACGAAGGCGAAGAGGCAGGGCCCGACACTACCTTCAAGACCGTCGCTCAGCCCGTCGAAGGCGGCTCTAATGGTGGGGAAGGCTGCCTGAACGAACAGATCCGCGAGGAACAGGGTTCCACATACCTGCCGGACTGCCGCGCATACGAGCAAGTCACACCATCATTCAAGGCAGGGTATATGTTCCATCCGAACAGTTTCTCCTCTGACGGCAACCGGGCGATGATACGCAGCACCGGTAGCGTCGCCGGCGAGCTCGGGACCGGCGAAACGGCTGTCGGTGGGTCTATCTACCTGGATACACGTACACCGGCTGGCTGGACGCTCGCTCCGTTGAACGCGTCACAGGCACGGTACGCCGGACAGATTCCGCTAAGCGTGGAAGCAGATAGCGGCATGTCGTTGTGGGTGCAGAACATGCTCGGACAGCCGCCCTCCACTCGGGATCTATACCTTCGCTCGTCCTTCTCGAGTAAAGATTTCACGCGCGTCGGGCCGCTGAACCCACACGTGAACGTCGGAGAAGAACCGGGCAACAGTATGAACACAGGTCTCAAAGCTGGGACGGTGGGCGCTACTAGCGACTACGGACATATCCTCGTCCAACCGGGAGGGGCTGGTGATGACTGGCCGTTTGACAGCACAGTCGGGGTTCCGGGCTCGTTGTATGAATACAGCGGTACCGGTAACCAACAGCCGGTGCTGGTCGGGGTCGAAGGCCCGAAAGGGAGTACGCAGCTGATCGGTCTGTGTGGAGCCGCACTCGGCGCTGGCTTTAATTATGGGGGCTTGGCGTATAATGCGCTCTCACGCGACGGCGAAACGATCTTCTTCACCGTCCTCCCCAAAGGCCTTGCTAACTGTAGCGCAGCAGCTCCTGCATACCCTGCGTTGTATGCGCGTATTCATGGTGCTCTGACTAGCTCGCAGTCGGCGGAGACGGTCGACGTGTCCGCGCGTGCGCCCGAACCGTTCTGTTCAGGATCCTGCCGCACGAATCCTGAATCGGGCGCGAACTTCCAGGGCGCCTCTGAAGACGGCGGTCGCGTCTATTTCACGAGCACGCAGCAGCTTGTCAACGAAGCGCTCGACACGACTGTTGGCGGAAATTCCGTCACTAACGAAGGTTGTCCTAAAACAGAAGGCGGAATGGGTGTCTGCAACCTCTACGAGTACGATTTCAATTCGCCGGAAGGCACGTCGCCGTTGAGGGTTGTCTCTGCTGGGGATATGCTTGGTGTGGCTGGGATCGCCGAGGACGGTTCGCACGTGTACTTCGTCTCGCGGGCGAAGATCGCTTCGACGGCGACTAACCCTTACGGGCGTGAAGCGCGGGAAGGCGCGCCGAACTTGTACGTGTATGACGCCGCTACTGGACAGACTACGTATGTAGCCACGCTTGCCGAACGTGATGGGACCGACTGGGAATACGGATTCCAACGTCCTGTCGAGGTGTCCGGTGAAGCGGGGCGCTATGTGTTGTTCGCCAGTTCGGCGCCTGGCGTGACCCCTGACGAGACGAGTGAACAAGCGCAGCTGTATGAGTACAAGGCTGCGAGCGCGGGTGAAGCGGCCGAACTCGTGCGGGTGACACAGGGCGAAGACGGTTATGCGGAAAACGGCAACGGCGTAACGGCCGGAGTCAACGCTAGAAGGATCGCCGGCGCTGCGGAAAGACTAGGCAATAGGAGCGATTTCAGGTCAACGACCAATCCTCTCAATATTTCCGAGAATGGTAGAACTGTTGTCTTTGAAACGGCTGGCCAGTTGAGTCCGCGTGCGGTATCTGCTGCGGAGGGTTGCACCAGCGTGTACGAGTTTCGCGTGGCGGACGGTGTGCTGGCAGATGGTGTTGTGCGTCTGCTGTCGGATGGGCAGGATGTCGCACACCATAACGCTGATGAATTCTGCGGTGCGGAATTCCAGAGGATGGATGCGTCTGGCTCGGATGTATTGATCGTGAGTGGCGATTCGCTGGTCTCTAACGATGTTGATAGTGGGTTGTTTGACATATATGACGTGCGCGAAGGTGGCGGTTTCGCCGTTCCTGTCGCGGCATCCTCGTGCGAGGGCGGTGGGTGTGAAGGTGCGGTGAGCATGATCCCGGTTTTCGCTGCGCCGACGACAACGACGTTTGCCGCTCAGGGGAATCTCAGGGTGTCACCGGTTGTGAGCCGTTTGCGTAAGCAGCCGAGGAAGGTCGTGAAGTGTCAGAAGGGTCGTAGACGCAAGGGGGCTAGGTGTGTGAAGGTCAAGGGTAGGCGCGGGCGCACGGTGTCTGGTCGTGCGTTGCGTGGGAGCGTCAATGGGGGGAGGGGACGATGAGCATCGCCTCGACTGTTTCGATGCGCTGGTATGGACGGGTAGTTTTGGTTGCCGTGGTGGCGTTGGTTTGGGCTGTTGCGGTGGTTGACGTGGTTCCGGCGTCGGCTGCGGTTGTGCCCGCGCCGGCGTGGCAGGTGACCACGGCGGGCGCTCCTTCTCTACTGGTTCCCGAAGTGGGCAGGCAGGGCAAGTACGACGTGGTCGTGGAGAACACTGGTGGTGCCGATAGTAGTGGTGTGGTGGTCGTGCGCGACAAGCTGCCCGCAGGATTGAAGGTCACACAGATCAACGTAGAACCGGGAGGTAGTATCGAATGTAGCGTTGAACCCGGGGAAGAAGTCGTCTGCTCCTACTCTGAAACAGTAGTGCCAACTGGGTTCATGATCGCGAATATCTACTATGAAGTGACTGGAGCGCTCTCGCCGGGCGCGACGCTTGAAAATCATGTGGTCGTCAGCGGTGGTGAGGCACCTGAAGTACGAAGCATGAATACCACGCGCGTGCGAGAGGAAGGGGAAACTGGTCCCGGTCCGGCGGGTATCGCTCACTTCTCGTTTGCCGCGACTGGTCCGGCGGGGGAACCGGTATCTCAGGCGGGTGGGCATCCGAGTTTGTTGACGACATCTGTGCTGTTCAATACGACCTACCCGCAGAATATTCAAGAACCCGATCAGCCTGTTGAGGCTCCGAGGGATCTTGTGTTCTATATGCCGTTGGGCATGCTCGGCGATCCTGCGGTAACGAACCCCTGCCCGCCGGGACTCGTCGAAAAGACGTATGCCACTAGCTCATGTCCGCCTGGCAGCCGTGTCGGTTCGATCGTTCCGATGGTGCTAAGCGCTGTTCTCGCCAACATTGAAGACCCTACACACGTGAAAAGCATGTACAGCATCGTGCCGGAGAAAGGTTATGCCGCGGAGTTCGCGTTCACCAGCAATAATATTGAGTTCATTAATTATGCGAGTGTGGTGTGGCATGACGGCGCGTACATGGTGCGTATCTCTATCCCGGGGATACCGACGGTGTCGAAGCTGATTGGTTTCGTCGCGAGTTTCTATGGCGATATTCAGGAACATTATTTCAGTGGTGAAGAACCGATCACGTTCGACCGCGGTGCGTTCCTGACGAACCCGTCTGATTGCGGCGAGGACGCGGGTGCGCGTGAAGCATCGGTTGAAATGGACACGTGGAAGCACCCCGAAGCACTGGTGCGTAGCTCAGCACAGGCGTTCCCGGCGATCGAAGGTTGTGGTGCGTTGTCGTTTGCCTCGACGTTGTCTTCTGGTCCTGATGTGCGCCTCCAGGGTGATACGACGATGGCTGATGAGCCGTCGGGTTACACGACAGACTTGCAGGTCCCGCAAGCGCCGAATGGCGGCACGGGTCTTGGTACCCCGCCGTTTAAGACGGTTGATTTCACGTTCCCGTCGGGCACGTCATTGTCGCCTGGCGCCGCGAACGGGCTGACGGCGTGTGAGGCGAGTGGTCCGCATGGGATCGACTTCCCGAATGGTAGGGGCACGCCGGGTCTGCCCGGCAGCGAAACGGGGGAAGGCGAAATCGACGGACAGGACGGGTTGCCACGACCCGGTCAGGGACACTGTCCGTCCTCTTCGATCGTGGGTAGCGTGCACGCGCGCAGCCCCTTGCTCAAAGAGCAACTGGATGGCCATTTGTATTTGGCCGAACCGGGTTGCGGGACTAGCGTGCACCCGAACGCGTGCACACCACAGGACGCTCAGGACGGGAACCTGTATCGCCTGTATCTAGAATTGGAAGACGAGCGGGAGGGCGTGATTGTAAAGCTCGCCGGTTCCGCTCACGTCGATCCGAGCACGGGCCAGATCACGTCTGTGTTCGAAGGCACGCCGCAGTTCCCGGTCAGCGATCTTCGGGTCGAAACCACCGGTGGGCCGCGGGCGTCGCTTGGGAACCCGCAAACTTGTGGCACCGCGACCACGACTGGGTTTATCGCGCCGTGGAGCGGTGGGAAAGCCTCGACACCGGAAGGCGGCTTCCAGGTCAACGAAGGGTGTGACCCACAACCCTTCAATCCCGTCTTTACTGCGGGTGATACGAACCCGTTGGCCGGTGCGCATAGCCCGTTCACGTTGACATTGAGGCGTGAAGATCGCGAACAGAACATCAGTGCGCTCTCGACGACGCTGCCGGAGGGACTATTGGCGTCGGTCGCGAACGTGACACGGTGCCCTGAACCGCAAGCGTCGCAGGGTGATTGTCCAGGATCGAGTCGTATCGGGTCCGTGATTGTGGCTATCGGTGCGGGTAGTCAACCGTATTGGCAAACGGGTCAGGTGTATTTCACTGGCCCGTATGGAGGTGCGCCGTTCGGATTGTCGGCGGTTGTGCCGGCGGTGGCGGGACCGTTCAATCTCGGGAACGTGATCGTGCGTGCCGGGGTGTCTGTCGATCCGAACACCGGACAGGTCACGACGACCACCACGGTGAGTGGTGCGGGGTCTATTCCGCAGATCATCGACGGCGTCCCACTCAGGATACGTACGGTCAACGCCACGCTCGACAATCCCGGGTTCACCTTCAACCCCACGAGTTGCGAACAGTTGAGGGTCACGGGTACCGTCACGTCAACCCAGGGGACACAAACCAGTGTGTCGAGTCCGTTTCAGGCGCAGGGCTGCGCGAACCTGCCGTTCAAACCGAAGTTCACGGCCTCAACCCAAGCGAAGAGCTCACGTCCAAACGGTGCGTCGTTGAGCGTGAAGGTGTCCTCTGGTGCCGGGCAGGCGAACATCGGCAAGGTGCACGTGACCCTGCCTAAGCAACTACCGTCGCGTAACAGCACGTTGAAATTGGCGTGTCAGGCGAGTGTGTTTGAAGCGAACCCGGCGGCCTGTCCGTCAGGATCGAACGTAGGGACCGCGGTCGCGCACACACCCGTACTCGCGAACCCGTTGATCGGACCGGCGTATCTCGTATCGCATGGTGGTGCTGGGTTCCCTGATCTGGAGGTGGAGTTGCAGGGTGAAGGGATCATCCTGATCCTGGACGGTAAGACGAACATCAAGAACGGGATCACGAGCTCTAGTTTCGACACGATCCCCGACGCGCCAGTCACAAGCTTCACGCTCACGCTGCCCGAGGGTCCCCACTCGATCCTCGCAGCACCGGGCGGGAAACTCTGCCAGACCAGTCTGGCGATGCCGACCAGCATCACCGGACAAAACGGCGCGAGCATCAAACAGAACACAAAGATCGCGGTCACCGGTTGCGCGAAGCACAAGGCGCGCAAGAAGAACCGCAAGCGCCGCAAACACGGCTAGGCAAACCCCACCCAAGCCGTCTCGACGCGCGCGCGGCCCCTCGTGGCGGTGCGTGCGCGTCGGGACGGTTCTACCCACGACTTACGGGCTCTTGGGCGGCGAGCGACGCGTGTCGCGTAGTCCGCGGTGTCCTGGGGTCCGCAAGACGACGCGCGTGCGTGTGTGCGCGTGTCGGGTATCGGCAAACCAGTCAAGGAGATCGATATGAGAGCAAGACCGAAGTTGGCAATGGTCCTCGCGATGTGCGCGCTCGGCGTGTTCGCGAGCACGGCTGGCGCCTCAGCCGCCGAATGGCACGTAGCGGGCAGCCCGCTGGTGGGATCATCCGCACTCGCGGCGAGCAGCACCGGACACTTCACGATGTCTTCCGCCGGTCAGGAAATCAAATGCTTCGGGGTGGAAGTCAAAGGCGGCAAAATCACCGCTCCCGCCGCTGGAAGCATCGAACACCTCGTGCTCCACGAATGCACGATCTTCGAGCAGGGTGGAAACTGTTCGCTGGCGTCCAAAACGATCGAAAGTAAGCCGCTCACCATCCAAGCGGCGCTTGGGACTAAAAGCCCCGAAGACACCGTCACCCTGAAACCGCCATCGGGGACCACGTTCTTGGAATTCACGTTCGAAGGTGGTC
>JBOGYB010000038.1:0-8486 GCA_050696555.1 Solirubrobacteraceae bacterium
TCCCTGGATATCCTTCGCGCCTGCCAATGCGACCGCTGCAAGCACCGTCGCGTTCCAGGTACGAAAGTCCTTCGCGGTGAAATCGCCACCCGAATACCGCTTCAGATAGGCGTTGACCTCCTCGGCACTCAGCTCCCTCCAGCCATCGGGGGAGCGGTAGGCCAGCAGCTGTGCGCCTGTGCGGCGCCGCTTAAGCGCGGCAACCATCGCAAGCGCGTCGGGATCGGCGATCGCCTGCACCCGGCGCTGCCCTGACTTCGCAGGAAAGTCGAAGATCACCTCGCGCTCACTGACACTTACATGCTCGCGCAGCATCGTCGTCAGCCCGTATGACTCGTTGTGCTCTGCATAGTCCTCCGAGCCGATACGGAAGAACCCAAGGTCAAGCAGCCTCACCGCCAAGGCCAGCACCCGCCGCTCAGTCAGATCAGCGACTCCGACACGCCCGCCGTCGCGTGGGAATCTCAAGTCGCTTGTCACACGGCGACGCAGTCGCGGCACAACCGTGCCGAACGCGACCATCGAGTCAAACTTACGCCGGTCGCGGTGAGTGCGCCAATGAGCGTGATAGAGATACTGCTTGCGACCAGCCGCATCGACCCCAGTTGCCTGCAGATGCCCGAGCGGGTCCATGCAGACCCACACTTCTCGCCACGCAGGCGGAATCACGAGCTCCGCGATCCGCTCCAGCACCTCGGGGTCCTCGACACGCTCCCCGTCCGGGTCCACGAACTCAAAGCCACGACCTCGCCGCCGGCGCGAGATGCCCGGCGCCCCGCAGTTGCTGCGCCTCAACCGCGCTATTTCATTCCTCCATCGGATCGTCTGCGGCTCTGAGCATCCTTGCCGGCGGTACCCGGCGCGCGGATACGGCCAAACCGGCGCCGTGCGGTCACCCGTAGAGTCCCATCTGGCTACGCGTCGTTTTGCTCCACGACCTCAAGGGTAGGAGCGAAACATGAGCGCCGAGAACGGCACCACGCATATCACCTTTGCCGACCATATAGCCATCGGTGTCGGATGTCCGCTCCTCGCGGGCATCTTCCACTACAGAAGAAAGGGGCCGCAATGAGCGAGACCGTCGCCGACCACCTGCTTTCGCGGCTCGCGAGCGAGTGGGGAGTGAAGCGGATCTACGGGTATCCCGGTGACGGGATCAATGGGATCATGGGCGCCTTCGGCCGCTCGGGTGACTGGGCAGGCGGGCTCGAATTCATCCAGGTCCGCCACGAGGAGATGGCGGCGTTCATGGCCTGCGCGCACGCCAAGTTCACCGGCGAGGCGGGTGTCTGCCTGGCGACCTCCGGCCCTGGTGCGATCCACCTGCTCAACGGCCTGTATGACGCCAAGCTCGATCATCAGCCCGTTGTTGCGATCGTCGGCCAGCAAGCACGGCTCGGCCTCGGCGGCAACTACCAGCAGGAGGTAGACCTCACCACGCTCTTCAAGGATGTCGCGCACGAGTACGTGCAGATGGCGACCGAGCCCGGCCAGGTCCGTCACCTGATTGACCGTGCCATGCGGATCGCGCTCTCGGAGCGCACCGTCACCTGCGTGATCCTTCCGAACGACCTGCAGATGGAGCCCGCGGTGCCGACGCCGCCGCATGCCCACGGCACCATTCACTCTGGCCCCGGTTACACGCCACCGCACGTCACGCCTAACGAGGAGCAGTTGCGCCGCGCGGCTGAGGTGCTGAATGCCGGGGAGCGTGTGGCGATGCTCGTCGGCGCCGGCGCGCTGCACGCCACTCAAGAGGTGATCGAGGTCGCCGACACCCTCGGCGCCGGTGTTGCCAAGGCGCTGCTCGGCAAGGCGGCCGTACCAGACGATCTGCCGTTCGTCACCGGGTCAATCGGGCTGCTCGGTACCCGCCCCAGTTGGGAGCTCATGCAGGACTGCGACACGCTGCTGATGGTCGGCTCGAGCTTCCCCTACTCGGAGTTCCTGCCAGAAGAGGGCGACGCGCGAGGAGTGCAGATCGACCTGGATGGCCGGATGCTCGGCATCCGCTACCCGATGGAGGTCAACCTCGTCGGCGACAGCGCCCTCACGCTCAAAGCGCTGCTGCCACTGCTGGATCGCAAGGATGACCGTGGCTGGCGGGGGCAGATCGAAAAGAACGTCGGCGAGTGGTGGCAGGTGATCGACCGTCGAGCACACGAGCCCGCGCAGCCTGTCAACCCGCAACTGATCTTCCATGAGCTCTCAAAGCGCCTGCCCGACGGCGCGATCCTGACCTCCGACTCCGGCTCTGCCGCCAATTGGTATGCCCGCGACGTGCGTCTGCGCGCCGGCATGATGGCAACTCTCTCAGGAACGCTGGCAACGATGGGGCCCGGCGTACCGTATGCGATCGCCGCGAAGTTCGCGCACCCCGACCGGCCCGTGATCGCCCTCGTCGGCGACGGGGCGATGCAGATGAACGGGCTGGCCGAGCTGATCACGATCGCCAAGTATCGCGAGCGCTGGTCAGATCAGCGGCTGATCGTGCTCGTGCTCAACAACCGCGACCTCAACCAGGTCACCTGGGAGCAGCGTGCGATGTCCGGCGACCCCAAGTTCGTCGAGTCCCAAGAACTGCCCGACGTGCCCTACGCGCGCTGGGCACAGCTGATCGGGCTGAACGGCATCCGCACTGACGACCCAGACGCAATCGGCGAGTGTTGGGAGCAGGCTCTCGCAGCCGACCGGCCCACGGTGCTCGAGGTCTGCTGTGACCCCGAAGTTCCACCACTACCGCCACACATCACACTCGAGCAAGCCCGCTCGTTCACCTCGGCGATCCTGCACGGCGACCCCGGCGGTCGGCGGATCATCGCCCAGGCACTGCGTCAGAAGCTGCCTGATTTCCTTCCCGGCCGATGAGCAGCAAGCGTTTGCTGGGCAACCTGCGCCGCGGTCGTGCGCAGCGCACCCTCGCCGCCGCGACCGCCGCTAGTGCGCTGCCGCTCGGCCTGGAGATCTACTTCGAGCACTTCCGTGGCTCCTTCGGCGACAAGTGGATGTGGACCCCCATCGCGCTCTCCCCGCTGCTCACCGCCGCCGGGCTTGCCGGGGTGCGCTCGAAGCGTGCCGCGACGACGGTGCTCCCCGCTGTCTCCGCCTTGTATTGCCTCGATGGATTGATCGGCATCTACACTCATATACAAGGCGTGCGCAAGCGCCCCGGCGGGTTCTCAGAGCCGCTTTACAACATCGTTATGGGCCCACCGCTGCTTGCGCCCGGATCGCTCGCTCTCGTCGGCGGTATGGGCCTAGCGGCAGCGCTCGCTGACCGGGAGCACTGAAGCGATGGCTAAAACGCGGGCGCCGAGCGTGGCCGGACACCTACCTAAGCAGGGCGGCGACACCACACCAGGACCACCCGTCGGCCTGCCACGCCAGCGACGCGGCACTACGCCGCAGATGCGCGGTCGCTACCGCGACTATGACGTGCTCGCTGCCGCTCCCCACTGGGATGCGCTCACCCGCCGGGTGGTGCTCGACCGAGTGGCCAATGTCCCGTCCATCCGGTTCTTCACCGAGCAGGAGACGCGCACGCTCCGAGCCTTCTGCGATGTCGTGACCGGCCAGGATTCAGAGCCTCGCATTCCTGTGCTGGAGATGGTCGACGCCAAGCTCAACGCCGGACAGCTCGACGGGTTCCGTCACTCCGACATGCCCGCAGACCCAGACACCTGGCGGCAAGTTGCAGCCAGCCTCGATCAGAGCGCCCGCGCACACGGCGCCGAGGAGGGGTTCGCAGCCGCCTGCTCAGAGTGCCAGCACGAGATCGTGCAGCAGTTCTCCGACGGAGAGCTCGATTGGGAGTTGCCCGTCACCAAGGCATGGGGCGTAGTGATGCGCGGTGTGCTCGGTGCGTTCTACTCACACCCCTGGGCGTGGAATGAGATTGGATTCGGCGGACCCGCCTACCCGCGCGGCTACGCTCGGCTTGGTGCCGGCGAGCGTGAGCATTGGGAGGCGCCGCCCGAGTTCGCGATCGATCCAGTGGCTGACGTGCGCAAGCGGGGCGTGGAGTGAGAGAGCACCTCCGTGTCGCTCTGAAGGGCGCGATGCGCCCGCCCGAGAATGACTCCGCGTTTCTGTTGGACCCTCACCGGCGTGGTGTGCCAGGGCGCGAGCGTATGCGTAGCTACAGGCCCGATGAGGCGGTTGACATGCTGATCGTCGGTGCGGGCGCTAGCGGCGCTACCCTCGCGCAGCGCCTGGCCCGCCAAGGCTGGCGGGTGCTCGTGCTGGAGGCAGGGCCGTTCTGGGACCCAGATGAGGACTGGGTATCGGACGAGGCTGGCGCGCACCCTCTTTACTGGACGGAGGAGCGCATCATCGGCGGTAAGGACCCTGTGGAGCTCGGCAAGAACAACTGTGGCCGTGGCGTCGGCGGTTCGATGATCCACTACGCCGGGTTCACCCCGCGCTTTCACCCCTCCGACTTCGAGGTCTACACCCGTGACGGCGTAGCAGCCGACTGGCCTATCGGCTACGAGGATCTCAAGCCGCATTACGAGCGATTGGAGCGTGAGCTGCCCGTCGCCGGGGAATGGTGGCCGTGGGGTGACCCGCACGGCTACCCGCACGGCCCGCACCCCGTTAGCGCCGGCGCGCTGGGCGCCTGGGAGGGCGCGAGACGCCTCGGGATCGAGATGCGCGTCGGGCCTGTCGGGATCGCGAACGGGTCGTTCGGACACCGACCCCACTGCATCTATCGTGGTTTCTGCCTGCAGGGCTGCAAGGTCGGTGCCAAGGCATCGCCGCTCGTCACCCACATCCCCGATGCGCTGGAGCATGGCGTCGAGGTGCGCGCCGATTGCATGGTCACACGAATCGAGACCGATCAGGCTGGGCGCTGCACCGGTGTTACCTACTTTCATGACGGACGGGAGTGCTTCCAGGCCGCTCAAGTCGTAACCGTCGCCGGCTACTCGATCGAGACACCAAGACTGCTTCTGCATTCCACGAGCAGCCGGTTTCCGGGCGGCCTGGCCAACGAGAATGACCTCGTGGGGCGAGGGATCATGGTGCAGGGAGCCCCCCAGGTCGCTGGGCGCTTCCCCGAAGAGATGCGCATGTACAAGGCACCACCACCGGAGATCAACTGCGAGCAGTTTTACGAGACCGATCCTCGCCGAGGGTTCGCACGCGGCTTCTCGATCCAGACTGTCGGCCCGCTGCCGATCGGTTGGGCCGAGCACGTGCTCGCGGACGGACATTGGGGGCAGGCGCTGCGCGAGTACATGCGTGACTACAACCACTGGTATACGCTCGGCTGTCTCTCAGAGCTGCTGCCACAAGCCGAGAACCAGGTCACGCTGGCAGACGTCACCGACTGCAACGGGATGCCCGTAGCTCGCTTGGACTACACACAATGCGAGAACGACCGAGCGAACATCGCCTACGCCAAGAACAAGCTCCACGAAATCCTGGGAGCAGCCGAAGCGCAGGACGTCCTCACGATCGACCGCTATGCGCACCTCGTCGGCGGCTGCACCATGTCAAACACCCAGGACACCGGTGTGATCGACTCAGACCATCGCGCCTGGGGCATACCCAACTTGTTCGTCTGTGATGGCAGCGTCATGCCCACGCAGGGCTCAGCCAATCCCGCGCTCACGATCATGGCGCTCGCCAGTCGCCTCGCTGAGCGACTGGGCGAGAAGCGGATCGATCCCGCCGGCAAACGCCGCACGGAGGCCCACGCGTGAGTACCCCGGTCCCAACCAAGCCGATGCGTCCGCTTGGACCGCTTCCAGAGCTCGACACGCCGGACGATCCAGGTGTTACTGCGCCGCTAGCTGGGTAGCTCTATCTCATGGTCGCCGCCGAGGAGCGACAGATTGATTGGGAGTCTGCCGAAATAGGATCCACCTGACCAAGAAGGCCATCAAGGTCACTGACCTGCAGCAGGGCAGCGAGTCCGAGCTACGCCACTTCCTCGAGAGCATCCTCCTACAGGTTAATTGCGACACTGAACTCGACGCCTCTCAATCGGATGACGAGGATGAGGGCCACGAGCCGAACACTGACGAGCAGATGACTGCAACGTTCCGAGGCTTCGCAGCCGAGCAGTAGCACCAGCAGCACCCGCAGGCATGTCCAGGCCGTCACTTTTTACGTGGACGGCAAGCGGGTAGATGCAACCTGTCCAACTAACACCAGGAGGATCGACGATGGCCAAGGATCACGGGCCCAGCGTCAAGGACGATAAGCAGTACGAAGGACTGCGCAAGAAGGGTATGAGCAAGGAACGTGCAGCGAAGATCGCCAACAGCCCGGGCTCCTCCAGCCGAGGCGGCAAGAGCTTCGGCTCCGGCACAAAACGCAATGCCACTTCGCGGGACGGCACCAAAGCCCAGAAGGCCGCGGCAGGACGCAAGGGCGCCAAAAAGAGCAACAGCTAACCCCTCTGCACGACTATGCCTGACAGCACCGCAGACAGCCACACCGCCAATCCCACGACACGCCCCGGATCGCTTACCTCCCACTACGCGCCTGGGCAGGAGCGACCGCTTGGCTCCTACGCCATTCTCACCGGCGTATACGGGACCGGCTTCGCCGGGTCGCTGCTCGCGCTGCGCGCCCTCGGCCACGAGCTTCCAGAGCGCCCTACCGTGGTCGACCTGCTGCTCCTCGGCATCGCCACCCACAAGCTCAGTCGGCTGATTGCCAAGGACAAGGTGACGAGCTTCATGCGAGCGCCATTCACGCAGTTCCAAGAATCAAGCGGGCAGGGCGAGGTTGAGGAGCAACCATGCGGCCACGGTATGCACCTCGCAGTAGGAGAGCTCCTGGTTTGCCCTTACTGCCTCGCCCAATGGGTCTCCGCTGGCCTCACGCTCGGGCTCATCGGCGCACCACGCCTCACTCGTCTGCTCAGTTCCGTGCTCGTCGCGCACACCGTCTCTGACTTCCTCCAGGTCGCATATCACGCAGCTGAGGACCAACTGTAAAAGAGTCACCAAGCGAAGACTCCAGCAGAGCGCCAACGCAGCGCCGGTGTAAGACTAAGCATCCAACGGGAGGCACAGCCCAAATGGCATCCGCACAGCTAAAAAGCAAGACGATCGCTTTTCTAATCTCTTGTGGATCACGAAAGAGTGAAAAGCGGTCTCATGCAACAGGCTCGTGTTTGGAAGCGTCGCTCACCGATCACTTTGGCGTTCAGTAGGCGCCACGGTTAGTCACCCCGAGCGATGGGGTAGTTCATCCAGCGTCAAACTTCAAGGAGGCAACATGGTGGCGCTAGTGGTATTGGTATTGCTGCTCGCGATCTTCGGCGGTCTCGGGTTCGCCGTGCATGTGCTCTGGTACGTGCTTGTGATCGCCGTCTTGCTATGGCTGATCGGCTTCTTTATCGGCGGTGCGCCCGTCGGCGGAGGTCGCAGGCGCTGGTACGGACGGTGGTGATGAGCGTGCTATCCACAGCAGCTGGTGATCGCACTCGTCTCGATGATTCTCAGAGCCATCCTATTGTCTTCGCGACGCTATGAGCTCGCCTACCTGCGCCATCGTCGGGAGGCGATGCCCTCTGGGCGCTTACTACACCTGCGAGCTGGGGGTATAAACGGCCCATGGACGCCCAACAGCTGAAGACGCCGACGGGAAAAGGGTCGCATATCGCCGCCATCACCGCCGACCAATCCACGCTTGGCTCCTCCGTATCCCAGAGCCGCCGCAACCACCTGCTCAGCATCACCGACTCCACACTGGGATACATGTCCCTGGAGGACATGCTCTCCGAGCTATTGGAGCGCATCCGCAGCTCACTCGAAGTCGACACCGCAGCTGTGCTGCTGCTAGACGAGGATCGCGGCGTTCTGCTCGCACGCGCCGCACGAGGGCTGGAGGAGGAGGTCCGCCAAGGCGTTCAAGTTCCGCTCGCCCGCGGTTTCGCAGGCCGCGTTGCCGCCGAGGCGCGGCCGATCGTCATCGCGGACCTCGATCACGCCGATGTCGTGAACCCGATCCTCCGACAAAGAGGTATCCGTTCGATGCTCGGGGTGCCCGTCCACGTCGAAGGCCGGGTAATCGGCGTCATGCACATCGGCACGCTCGTTCGACGCGACTTCGATCAGGACGACGTGACGCTACTGCAGCTCGCTGCCGACCGCGCCGCGCTCGCGATCGACAACGCCCGCATCTCGGAGCAGCGCGCCGTGACCGAGATCATGCAGCGCGCGCTCCTGCCTGACGCGCTGCCGCAGATACCTGGTCTGCGTTTCAGCGCCAAGTACTTGCCCGCCGGCTCTGGCATCAAGATCGGCGGGGATTGGTACGACGTCTTCCAGCTCTCAAGCGGCCGGGTCGCGTTCGTCATCGGCGACGTAGTCGGTCGCGGCGTTCTCGCTGCCTCGGTGATGGCCGAGATCCGCACAGTCCTGCGCGCATACATGACGCAAGGACACAAGCTGACCGAAGTCGTGTCGATGCTCAACGAGCTGCTCGTCTCGATGGGTCGCAACCGCGGAGCCACCATCTCGATC
>JBOGYB010000039.1:0-8389 GCA_050696555.1 Solirubrobacteraceae bacterium
GCCAAACGCGCCAAAGGCGAGCGCGAGCACCCACTGACCTACGCGGGAGAGGTCGAGCGACACGAAGGCACTCACCCCGAGCAGCATCGCGAGCGCGACCATGAACGCGCATACGGCTGCGAGCAGCGCCTTCTCCGCAAGCAATCCCTCGCGCGAGATCAGCGGCCTCCCTCCCCCACGGCCTCCGTCGCCCGGTTCCCCCTTTGGGGGGGACGGGGGGCCTCGCACCAGTCGCGCGATCACGTGCTCTTCTCGCTCGAGCGCGATCCCCCCGGCGGCGAGCAACACACATATGAACATCAGCGAGATGCTCACCGCCACCACCACCGCGTAAGTATCGAGGGGGGTGCGTTTGCCGCGTAGGAGGGTGCTGTGTACCGCAATCGGCTGGCTCACCGTGGTAAGCACATTCTTGGCGAGGCCGAGGTTGCGAGCGGCGAACGCCGCGAAGCCCGCCACCTTCACGAGCGTCGCACGATCCGATCCGGAGGACTGACGGGAGGCGACACCACGCAGTGCGGGAGCGATGTGGCTGAGGCCGATGATGTTTTGTGTCGACCCCAGCACCCCGAGCTGCCCCCCGGTGAGCAGCAGGTCGATGTCGCGTACAGCCACTCTCTTGATCTGCTGGGAGAGCGCGAGGTTGGCTTGCGCGAGCGTGGAGTTGATCGTGGAGCGCACGAACGACTGCTTGAGAGCATCGCCGTTGTAGATGACTTCCACGTGCGCCTGGTTCACCCCCGAGGAGATCTTCGACACGATGTCGGGGGGAATCACGATTGCCGCGAGCACATCGCCGGAGGCCACCTTCGCCGCGGCGGCGGCGCGGGTGGGTACACGCACAACGTGCACCTGGTTGAAGAGCTTGTCGGTGTATTCCTGAAGTCCGATGCGGTTGCCCCCGAGCGTGATCGTCTCCCCAGGTGGGGTTTCGTCGACGAGCGCCACGCGCGGCTTGGATGGGCTCGCCGAGATCGCAAAGCCGATCAGGAGGGCAATTACGACCGGGTAGACGACGAGTAGCGCCACCAATAGGCGTGAGCGGCGCAGGATCAGGAGGTCCTTTGCAAGTAGCCATCTCATGTGCGTGCCCGCTCGCGCAGAAATGACACAACCGCCCGTTCGAAGTCCTCTTGCCCACTGTCGCCCTTGAGCTGCGCGGGTGGGCCGTCGAACAGCAGCACACCGCCGTCGAGCACGAGCACGCGGTGTGCATAGCGCTCTGCCTCCCCCACGATGTGGGTTGAGAACACCACGCTCGTGCCCCCCTCCACCAGCTCGCCGATGAACTGCCACAAGCGCTCGCGCTGACCGGGGTCAAGCGAGGAGGAGGGCTCGTCGAGCAGGATCGCGGGCGGGTCGGCGAGCAATCCGAGCGCCACGTTCACGCGCTGGCGGTTACCGCCTGAGAGCCGATCCACACGCTCCCCGGCGCGATCTGTGAGGCCCGTCTGGGCGAGCATCCGCGCCACCGCCACCTCGGGATTGCCCACACGCTCCAGGCGCGCGAACAGCCTCAGGTTCTCCGCCACCGAGAGCTTCGAGTAGAGCGCCGGCTGCTGGGGAACCCAGCCGATCGGCCCACTGTGGCGCACCGTGCCCGCACTCGGAGGCTGCACGCCGCCGAGGATCGACAGCAGCGTCGTCTTGCCTGCCCCGTTGGGCCCGATGACGGCCACCATCTCCCCCACGCGGGTTGCGAAGCTGACGTCGCATAGAGCTTCGCGCGAGCCGTATCGCTTGCCGAGCCCCTCGACGCGGAGCACGGGCTCGCTTTGCACACCGGTCATCGAGCTCGAGCGGGGCCCCTCGGGGGGCCGGCGGGGACGCTCACAACAACCCGTCCGAGGAGCGCTCCCACGGCTCGAGCTCGAGATGACGATGCAGATAAATGGCGGTCTCGCGCAGCACCGAGAGGATCGGCAGCGAGACGAGGGCCCCGATGATGCCGTACAGCTGCAACCCGAGCAGCAGCGCAAAGATCACAAGCAGCGGGTTGATGCGCAATGTGTGGCTGAAGATCTGGGGGGCCACCACGTGACCCTCCAGCTGCTGGAGACCGACGAACAGAAGCCCAACCCACAGTGCGCTGATCGGATCGGTGAAGAGCGCAAGCAAGATCGGTGGGATCGCCCCGAGGATGGGGCCGATGTAGGGGATCAGCTCCATCACGCCATAGAAGACACCCAGGGCAAGCGCGTACTTGCGGCCATCCGGGAAGATCCCGAGCACGCCGAACAAGTACAGGGCAAAGCCCGCGGAGGCGCCCATCACGACGCTGAACAGGAGTTGACCGCCCACGTACCGCGACACGGCGTGCTGGGCAAGCCGCGGGTAGTCGTCGGCGGGGGTGCCGTCGCCGGGGGGCATCGCCCGGCGCACCATCCCTCCGATCGCCTGGCCGTAGAGGAGCATGTAGACGGAGAGCACGAACACCAGCACCAGGTCGACGAGCGCTTTGGCCACTTCGGTGAGCAGCGCTCCGCCAAACGAAGCGAGTTTGGTGGCGCTTTTAGAGACCTGGTCTTGCAGTGTCTGTAGCGCCGTCTTGCCCTGACCCACAAGTTTTGCGTGGATGCCGTGTTTGTTCAAATAGCCTTGAATACTGGCGATCTGACTGTTCGCTTCGTCGACTATGTGCGGGAGGTTCTGCGTAAAAGTGCGAACCTGATTTGAGATCGGGTTGGCGAGCAGGAAGCCGACACCGGCAAGTGTCAGGAAGAATGCTAGGTATACGGCCAGCACCGCCAACCCGCGCGGCAGCCGCGTGCGTCGCTGGAGGAAGGCCACGAGCGGGTTCAAGATCAGCGCGATGACCGCGGCAACCACAAACAACACCAGCACCTTCCCCGCCGCTCTTGCGAGCGCCCACAGCGCTAGCAGCGAGATCGGCAACAGCACGAGCTGCACCCAGCGCGCCACCACCACCCGCGGTGGCTCGACCCTCGCGGTCTCCTGGCCCTCCGCCAGCTCGCGCTCGGGCGCGGTGGGGGGCGCGGAGCGAGGGGTGTTCCCCCCCTCACTCATGCGAGGACCCTCATCGAGGCTGTCATCGGCCCTTCATCGATGGGTGGAGTATGGCTGAGCCCGAGGCGGCGCATACCCCTGACGCGGGGGAAGTGAGCATCCTGTTCGTGGGGGATCTGGTGGGCAGCATCGGGCGCCATACCCTGCTCGAGTGCCTGCCGATCTTGCGCGAGCGCCACTCTCCGACGTTCGTGGTGGTCAATGGTGAGAACGTCGCGGGGGGGCTGGGAATCACACCGAAGGTCGCCAACGAGCTGTTTCGCAACGACGTGGATGCGATTACGCTCGGCAACCACGCCTACCACCGTCGCGAGATCTATTCCTATCTCGACACCGAGGAGCGGATAGTGCGGCCTTACAACTACCTGCAAAGCCAGCCCGGCCGCGGTCTTTGCGTAGTGGAGAAAGAGGGGGTGAGACTGGGTGTGGTGAACCTCAGCGGCAACCTCTTCCTGAAGGCAGGCAACTCGGCGTTCACCGCGATCGAGACGGCTATGGAGAAGCTCGACGGGGGAGCCGACCACATCCTCGTGGATATGCACGCCGAGGCCACCAGTGAGAAGGTGGCGCTGGGCTGGCTGCTCGACGGGCGCGCCACCGCCGTGGTGGGTACGCACACGCACGTCCCCACCGCGGATGCACGCGTGCTCCCCGGCGGCACCGCCTACATCACCGACGTCGGCATGACGGGCCCACGCGGCGGTGTGATCGGGGTCAAGCGCGAGCAGGCGGTGCAGTCGCTGGTTACCCAGATGCCGGTGCGCTTTGAGACATCCACCGAGGACCCCTGGTTGATGGGAGTGCTGGTGCGCTCTACTAAACCGCTGCGAGCCGACTCGATCGAGCAGATTCTGATGGCGCGTCCCTCATCTGGGCAGGCGACCAGCTGAACTGCCCGAGCAGGGCGAGCATCGCTAGCCCGAAGAACCACGGGATGTAGAGGTAGAACCAGTGGTCGATCCCGAGCTGCACCGCGATGAGCACCGCGGCGGCGGTCGCACCCAGACCGACGAGGTCGAAGCGGCGGGGCAGGACCGCCACCGCGAGCGCGAGCGCGAGCGCTGCTCCCTGGACAGCGATCTGCCCGTCTTCGAGGGCGGTCGAGCTTTCGTACAGACCCCATACCGAGAACGGCGATTCGCGGTTGGCCTGGTAGGAGAAGGTGCGCTGGAAGATCGTGTGCAGCGAGTCATGGGTCAGAGCAGGCACCATCACGATCGCGGCCGTCAGCAGGAAGGCACCCGCGAACAATGCTCCTGACCGCATGCGACGGGCTCGTGTCATGCCTGCGAAGCCCTCCGTGCACAGCAGCGGCGCGAGCGCGAGGGGAGCGAACTTTGTGAGTCCGGCGAGGGCCGCGAACATGCCACGCGCGGGCGCGGAGGAGGCGACCAGCAACGCGGCCAACACCAGCACGGCGACGAGCGAATCGTTGGAGTTGCTCTCCAGGGCAAACAACGTGAACGGGTAGGCCACCCATGCGTACGCCAGCGCGATCCCCAGCGCAGGCCCACGCACCCGGCGACCCAACAGGAACAGCAGCGCCACCGCCAGCAGGTCAAACACGATCGCGGCAGCGTGTGCCGCCGGCAGATCGTCCCAGTGGCCGCTCCACCCGAACACCTGCTGGAAGGGGACATACGTCTCGTAGTTGACAGGGCCGTAGGTGTCGCCGTGTTCGTTGTCGGAGGGATACCCGCCGTACAACGACTTGTCGTGGACGATCCGCTGGGCCCCGATAACTCCCGCGTAGCCCACATCGATGACGTTGGAGTCGGTGACGTTCAGACCCACACGAAAGCCGGCCAAGAACACCACGCCGATGGCGAGTAGGGGCGTGGGCACCAGCAGCCGTATCCGTCGTGGCTCTCCGGTGGGATGCTCGCGCCGGCGACGCCCTACCCGCCCCAGCGCGATCATCCTCACGAGCAGGTACGCAAGCGGGGGGTACACAAACGGCGTCGAGGTGTAGATGCGCCCGTGGTTGAAATACGCGAGGGACACCGAGAAGGAGAGCAGCACGAGCAGGTCGAGGTGCAGCAGCCGCAGCGGTTTGCGCCAGTCGAGGAAGGGGACGAAGAACAGCACGCACAGCGGTATCCAGATGTAGAGCGCATTCACGTGCCTCCCAAACGCCCCCGGATATCCACGCGCCATCGACCAGGCGATCTGAAAACCGGTCCACTGTTCCAGCACACGACCGTTGCGATCGGCAATCACCACCTGGCCGATCTCCTGGCCCTTCTTGGAGAAGTAGCTCACCTGCCAGCGGCCGGGTCCCTTCGAATAGGCGCCTCCGTAGGAGCCTCGGTAGTGGGCACGCACGGCGCGCATCTTCGGTAGCGCATCGGCGATCTGGAGCACGCGGTTGGAGGAGAGCCGACGCCCGATCGGGGGGGTGTCCGACGCTTCCACGGGAACCGGCGCTTCGGGGTTTGCCGCGGTCGTCGTAGAACCCGTTTTCGTCAACGCGGAGGACGATCCGACGCCCTTTGCCTGGGCACCCGCGGCCCCAACCAAGCAGAAAGCAAGCAGACACACCAGGGGTGCGATACGTGGAACCATCGTGCGAGGGTACAGCCGCGTCTGCGTCACGGTCACAGTTGCCGCGGGCATCTCCCTGACGTGCCCAGGCTGGCCTACTCAGCCAGGTGGGAGGTCGAAATGTTCTGATACGAGCGCCGCCGCATCGCGGATGGCCCACTGCCGCGGCACGTACGAGGGCTCACAGCCACACACGATCAACGCCCCCAGCGAGTCTTCCGCGCGCAGCGACCCATGCGAGCCGCCACCGACGTGCGCTTGGCCACCAAGGTCCACGAACTCCCTTCCGGCAGCGGCCGACAGCAGTACGTCCCCCGAGGTGGGGGAGGTGAGCGCCGACCACACCCGGTCCAGCGCGTCAGGGTAGTCGGGCGCGTCCAAGCGTCCTTCTCTCACGTGCCCACCAAGCACCGCTAGATTGCCTTCGAGGCTCCAGGTACGACCCCGAAAATCCTCAACGTCCCCACCGGGTCTGAAGCGCAGCTCACCACCATCGGCACCCGCCACCACCGCCTCCTGCTCGCCGCCGTGCACGTCGAGCTGCATCCACATCGCGAGCTCCACCCCGTCTGCCTCGAGCGCCCTCCGGGCCAGCTCGGGCGCCATCCGCTCGCGCTGCTCCTCCTCGAGGACGTAAACCATTGCCGCACGCTGGGAGGGACACACAGCCACGCTCGGAGGTGACCCGCCGTTACGGGTCCGCGCACGCGCGCCGGGCGTCAGCACTCCGTAGTCGGCAAGGTGCGTATGCAGGGACACCGTCGCGCTCACCGGCGCCTGCGAGTGGTCGGCCATCACGATCACCGCGTGCTCCTCCAGGAAGCGCTCCACCCCTCCCCCGGCTCCCATCACACGCGCAAGCTGGATGTCGGCGAGCGCTATCGATCGGAGTTGCCCATCCGGTCCTGAGCGGTGAGAGTGCCAGTCGTTGTCGGGAAACGACAGCAACATGAAATCGAACAGGTCGTGCTCGACCAGGTAGGCCCCCACGCATCCCGAGTGACGGTCGCGCACCCCGGGCATACCCAGGTTGGAGCGGCACCCCGTCTGGCGACTGGCGAAGATGTCGGCGTAGAACAGCTCCCGCGGGCCCAGCACCGGATGGCGCATCAGGGTCGAGGCGATCCGCGTAAGGGTGGTGTCGCGCTGGGGCTCGTGGCGATGTCTACCGCGATACATCAGGTAGGTGGTGCCGGCTGTGCGCACACCCGCGTCGTCGAGCCTCTCGAACACGGTGGGGGTCTCCCGTGAGAGGTGCACCCCGTTCATGTTGTAGACGGTGTCGGTGAGCTGCCTCCCCAGGCCCACCCTCTGGGAGGCACGAAAGCTTGACCCGTACTCCACGTAGCGCCCCTCCCCACGGTGATACCAGCACATCCCGGGGATCTCATGGCGGTCCTGCCACACACCCGTGACGATCGAAGCCGCGCACACGGGAGTTACGGAGGGAAAGGCCGCAACGCAATCCTGCACGTACACCCCCCGCTCCATCAACGCGGCGAGTGTGGGTGCCTCGCCCGCCGCCACCGCCCGCTCCAGCATCGTGGGGGACATCGCGTCGATCACGCAGAGGACGAGCTTGCGGGGAGAGGGTGTTGTGTGCTCCATTTTGGGGTGACTCGCGCGTGCGCGCGCGGAGTTAGCCTTTCTCCGCGCGCGTGCGCGAGTCCCTCAAAATCGGAAACACCCCCGCCCGCCTAACGTCGCAAGATCCGCAAACCCGCATACTTCTCACCCGAGCGGCGCCGCATCCGCCACACAAACCAGGCGAGCAACACGATCGCCACATAGCCCAGGGGGTGTAGCAGCGCGACGAGGGTCGCCAGCAGCAGCGATGCGGCGTCCAGGTACACGGTGAGGGCTTCGCGCGCACCGCGGTCGGGTAGACGCTTGCGGGCACGAGCGATCACCGGGCCCGACGCTCGCTGAGCGAGGCCGGCGGCCAGGAAACCCCCGAGGATCCCCGGCCAGGCGACATCGTTGTGAGCGGCAAGCGTGCCTGCGAACGTGAGGGCCCCCGCGCCGAGGCTCAAGCCTGCGAGCGAAGCAGCGAGTGGACTGGGACGCTCGGAGCGCTCCCCCGGGTCCACCGTGGGCGCGAGACCGAGCACCATCTGCAGCACGTAAGCCACCACCAGAGCCACCACCACCACGAGCAGCCACCAGTCTTCTTCCAGGAAGCTGTAGGCGCCGGCGCTGAAGCTCACTCCCAGCGCGGAGCTCGAGGCGAGGGCGCCGGCGAGCAGCAGCGGTAGAAAAGGGCGCAACCCGCAAGCCGCGGCCAGCCCAACGCCAAGTCCGATGTAGAAGAAGAGACCGTTCATGCGTGCAAGAGCCTAAACCCACACCAGCCCATCCGGCGCGGCGGTGCAGGCCGCCATCGTTGCAGGAGATGAACTCAACGGGGGCGTGCGCTACCTTGGGAGCGGCCATGACGACAGACGACCCCTCCGGCGACGGGGAGCGCTCGCGCCCGACGGCCCACGAACTCAAACGCTACGAGTCGCTGTTTGCGGCCCGCACGCGAGGTATGCGCAGCTCGGCGATGCGCGACATGATGTCCCTCACCGAACGCCCCGAGGTGATCTCGCTCGCGGGGGGGCTCCCCGAGACCAAGACGTTTCCCCCCGAGCTCTACGCGAAGCTGATGGCGAAGGTCGCCGCGGAGTCGACCGCGCGGGCGCTCCAGTACGGCCCCACCGAGGGAATGGCGTGCACGGTGGAGTGCATCGTGGAGGTGATGGCCGCCGAAGGCACCTCTGTCGACCCCGACGAGGTGATCGTCACTACCGGAGGGCAGCAGGTGATCGACCTGATG
>JBOGYB010000040.1:0-8319 GCA_050696555.1 Solirubrobacteraceae bacterium
GGCTAGCCTTGCTCAGGCGGGGTAGGTCACGCACGTCGCCAATCATGAAACGCAGCCGATCCTCGTCGGCGTGTTGCCGTTGAAGCTCGTACTGCTTGAGCTCGTCGCGGCTGTACACGCGGATCGACTGGGGCTCGTGCTCGTTGAGGATGCGGTCAATCAGCGCTTTGCCAAACGACCCGGTGGCGCCCGTTATCAAAATTGTCTTGTGGTCTAGGTCCATCATGTCCTTTTCCGCGCTAGATCTCCGGTGCCGCATATCGACGCCTGATTAGGGCCTGATCGGTCTGCGTGTCGCCGGTGCGCCGCCGCAGTTTACCTGCTCGTGCGCTTCTGACCCAGCGAGCGGAGCTCGGAGCTACGCCACTCATGTGCAACTACTACGCTCACTCGATGCCCCGCGTGAGCGTGATCACCCCGGCCTATGAGGCCGGAGGGTATGTAGTGAAGGCGATCGAATCGGTTATCGCCCAGACTTACCGCGACTGGGAGATGATCGTCGCCGACGATGCCTCGGGCGACGACACCGTGGGTGTGGCCGGGAGTGTCGGAGACAAGCGCGTGAGAGTGGTGCGAAGTGAGCGCAATAAAGGGCCCGCGGGAGCCCGCAACCTCGCCCTCTCGCACGCCCGCGGGGAATTGGTGGCTTTCCTGGATGCCGACGATTATTTGCTCCCCCGCTACCTGGAGACGATGGTGGGACTCTACGATGCCGAGTCGGCACGATGCCCCGATGTCGGGATCGTGGCCTGCGACGCGGTAGTCGTGGGTCCCGACGGTCCGGGGGAGGACTCCTACCAGGCAATTCACGGCTCTCCCGACGGTGCGTCGTTGAGCGACCTCCTGCGCTCCAACCCTGTGTTTGTCTGTGCGCTCTGTCCGCGCGAGGTCATCGAGCGGGCAGGTGGCTTCTCCGAGGAGTGTCGTGGCTCCGAGGACCACGACCTGTGGCTTCGCATACTCCAGAGCGGTCGCAGGATCGTGGCCACCGGCGAGACTCTGGTCGTGTACAACGACGCGGGCGCCGGACTGTCGCGCGATGCGGGAGGGATGGCTCGCACCATGCAGGCGACCTACCGGCGAGTGCTCCAGCGCGGCGGCCTCACGCGCGAGCAGCGGCGCATAGCAACGGGACATCTGCGCGTGGCTCGGGCGGTGCAGGCGGCGGTCGAGATCGCCGCGGAGCGTCGCGGGGGACGGTCCCTGCCGCTGGGCACCATCCTCCGTGCGCTCCCCACGCTTTTCGCTGCCGCTCTCACCGATCCCCGACGCTGGCCCGATTGGTTGCGCAACGCTCGGGTGCTGATGGCCCACCGGTCCTGACGGCGGAACGTGCGTATCCAGGTGCCGGAATGGCTGGATTGTGCGATGCGAGTGTGCCTCGGCTAGCCTCATCGCACGGATGCACGTCGGCCTGAACCTGATCTTCCTCGTCCCCGGCGAGACAGGCGGCATGGAGGTGGCCGCGCGCGAGCTGATCCCTGCCCTGATAGAGACAGCTCCGGCCGATGTGCGCTTCACGGCGTTCGTCAACCGCGAGGCGGCCGCTGCCGGTGGCGGTCCCTGGGGTGAGCTCCTGCCGGCGGTGACCGTCCCCGTGAATGCCCGCAACCGCATCCAGTGGGTGCTCGGCGAGCAGTTGCATCTCCCGCGAATGGCTGCGCGCGAGGGGGTGGATCTCGTGCACAGCCTCGCCAGCACCGCTCCGGCACACGGACGCTTCCGCCGGGTGGTCACGGTCCACGACCTGATCTACGCTCGCTTCCCCGAGGCGCACGCGGGTGTGCGAGATCTCGGTATGCGCGTGCTCGTGCCGCTGGGTGTACGCCGCTCTCACCGCGTGATCGCCGACTCTCAGAGCACCCGCGGCGATCTCGTGGAGCTGCTGGGAACCTCCGAGGACCGTATCGACGTTGTGCCCCTCGGCCTGGGGACAGTCCAGCGCTGCGGGCCCCTGCCCGAGCCCGAGCTGCGCCGACGATTGGATCTCGGCGAGCGCACGGTCGTGTTGAGCCTCTCGGCCAAGCGTCCTCACAAGAACCTGCTCGCGTTGATCGGCGCGCTCGCCTCGATACCCGCCGAGCGTCGTCCCTTGCTGGTGTTGCCGGGTTATCCCACCGCGCATGAGGCGGAGCTGCGCGAGCGTGCCCGTGCGCTTGACATAGAGGGAGACGTGCGTTTCCTCGAGTGGCTCTCCGCCGAGGAGCTCGAGGGTCTGTGGAAACTGGTGGTTGCCTTCGTATACCCATCGCTCTACGAGGGGTTCGGGTTGCCTGTGCTCGAGGCGATGGCGCGTGGAGTTCCAGTCGCGTGCTCGAATGCCTCTTCGCTGCCGGAGGTCGCCGGCGAGGCCGCGATCACGTTCGACCCTCACGACGAGACCGCGATCGCAACCGCGCTCGAGCGACTGCTTTCAGATCGTGCCGGCGCCGAGCGTCTGCGCGTGCGTGGCTTGGAGCGCGCTCGCGAGTTCACATGGGAGCGCACCGCGAAGCTAACGCTCGACACCTACGCACGGACGCTCGCGACGGGATAGAGACTGCTCGGGCGGATTGGCGTGTCCTGCCAAGCCCGTCTTGTGTCAGCGTCGGCTCAGCAGCTCCAGGTCGGCACGGGTCATCAGCCGGATCAGCTCCTCGAAGCTCGTTCGCGGCTTCCATCCGAGGTCGCGCTCTGCCTTGGCGGGACTCCCGATCAGGTGGTCCACCTCGGCGGGCCTGACGAAGGTGGGATCGATCGTCACATACTGCTCGAAATCGCGCAGCCCGACCTCGTCGAAGGCCACCTGACAGCATTCCCGCACCGAGTGCGCCTCGCCGGTGGCGATCACATAGTCCTCGGGGTCGTCGCGCTGCAACATCAACCACATCGCCTCGACGTAGTCCTTGGCGTATCCCCAGTCCCGTTCCGCGTCGAGGTTGCCCAGCCGCAGCTCCTGTTGCAGACCGAGCTTGATCGCGGCGGCGTGCCAGGTGATCTTGCGTGTCACGAACTCGAGCCCGCGGCGCTCGGACTCGTGGTTGAAGAGGATGCCGCTCGTCGCATGCAGGTCGTATGACTCGCGGTAGTTCACCGTGATGAAGTGACCGTAGGCCTTTGCCACCCCATAGGGAGAGCGCGGGTAGAACGGGGTGGACTCGGTTTGCGGGACCTCGAGCACCTTGCCGAACATCTCGCTCGAGGATGCCTGGTAGAAGCGGGCCTCGGGACACACTTCGCGCATCGCCTCCAACATGCGCGTAACCCCCACTCCGGTGAACTCCGCGGTGAGTGTCGGTTGGATCCAGGACACCGCCACGAACGACATCGCCGCGAGGTTGTAGATCTCCTGTGGTTTGGAGGCGCGCAGGGCGTCCACCAGCGAGCGCTGGTCGAGCAGATCGCCCTGGTGCAGGGTGATACGGTCGCGAATGTGCTCGATCCGGTCGAACTTCTCGGTTGAGGCACGACGCACCATCCCGTGCACGTCGTACCCCTTCTCGAGTAGCAGCTCGGCCAGGAACGAGCCGTCTTGGCCGGTGATCCCCGTTACGAGCGCGGAGCGTTTGTCTGGCATCGCGCGGCAGATTACAGCCGTTGCTCGCAAATGTGTCTATGCGTCGCGACGCACCGGCACGGCGGGGGAGCGGGATCGCGACGACCCGCTCCCCTAATCTGTCGCCTGGTTTGACTTCTACGCCACCACGTACGATGCCCGTCCCCCTATTCGACACGACGACTCCCGTCCTTGCGCTGCGTGAGGAGATCCTCGCTCGTATGCGCGAGGTGGTGGAGGACACTCGCTTCATCCTCGGTCCCAACGTCACCGCCTTCGAGCAGGAGTTCGTTTCCTACTGTGGCGCCGCCCACGCGATCGGGGTCGCCAACGGCACCGAGGCGCTCACGATCGCCCTGCGGGCAATGGGGGTGGGTCCTGGGGACGACGTGGTGGTGCCCTCCTTCACGTTCTACGCCTCCGCGGAGGCGATCCCCCCGACGGGCGCACGACCGGTGTTCTGCGACGTCGACCCCGACACGTATTGCGTCACCCCCGACACGGTCAAGGCCGCTCTCACGCCACGCACTAAGGCGGTGATCGCCGTGCACCTGTTCGGCAATGTCGCGCCGATCCGCGAGATCGAGGCGCTTGGGGTGCCGGTGCTCGAGGACGCCGCCCAGGCCGCCGGTTCGACCTCCTCGCAGGGACGGCCCGGGGCGCTGGGGACGGCGGCGACGTTCAGCTTCTTCCCCTCCAAGAACCTCGGCTGCTTCGGCGACGGTGGCGCTGTCACCACCAACGACCCCGAGATCGCCGAGCGGGTGCGCATGCTCCGTTTCCACGGCTCCCACGACAAGGTCACCTACGACCACGTGGGCTACAACTCACGCTTGGATGAGCTGCAGGCAGCGATCCTGCGCGTGCAGCTCCCCCATCTCGACGGCTGGGCCGATGGCCGCCGCGCCGCCGGCGCTTACTACGAGCAGGCTGGGCTTGGCGAGCTGGTCAAGTCGCAGACTCCCTTCGATGGATGCGAGCCAGCGTGGCACCTCTACGTGATCCGCCACAACCGCGTGGAGGAGATCGAAGCTGCGCTCGCCACTGCCGGACACGGCTACAAGGCCTACTACCGCACCCCCATCCACCGCCAGCCGGCGATGGCCGAGCATGCGATGGGCGTCTCGCTACCGGCCACCGACGAGCTCGCTCGCACGCACCTGGCCATCCCGATGAGCCCGGTGTTGAGCGCGGAGCAGGCCGCCGAGGTCACCGCGACGATCCGCGGCGCTCTCGCCTGAGGTGCTCAGGCGCGGGAGGCCGCCGGGACGTGGCGTCGCGAGAGGTCCAGCTCGCGCTGCATCCCCTCGAGGATCCTCACCACCCTCAGCCCGCTCTCACCGTCTGAGAGCGGTGTGCGGCCCTCGCGGATGCACTCCACGAAGTGTTCGCACTCCAACCGCAGCGGCTCCGAGTTGGGCACGCGGGGGGAGCGGATCTCACCGGCGCGGGTGATGTACTCCCCGTAGCTGTCGGTCTTCTCGTCAAAGCCCTTGTCGTAGATCGTCACCTTGCGCTCGATCTCCATGTCGTCGAACGTCGCCATCCGCTTCGACCCCACCACCGTGAAGCGCCGCTCCTTGTGGGGGTCCAACCAGCTCAGATGCAAGTGCGCGGCGAGCCCGGAGGGGAAGCGCATGAAGCCGAACACCACATCCTCGATCCCCTCCCGCATGTAGCACTCCCCGTGTGCCGCCAGCTCGCTGGGCTCCTCCCCTGCCAGTGCCAGCACCACCGACACGTCGTGCGCCCCGAGGCTCCACAACGCGTTCTCGTCGTTTCGCAGCTGTCCCAGGTTGAGGCGGTTGCTGTAGATGTACAGCGCTCTCCCCAGCTCACCGGAGTCGAGCGTCTCCTTCAGCAGACGCACCCCCGGGTGATACTCGAGCAGGTGTCCCACCATCAGCAGCCTCCCCGACTCGCGTGCCGCATCCACGGCTGTCTGTGCGTCGGCGACGGATTGCGCAAGTGGCTTCTCCACAAAGCAGTGCTTCCCGGCCGCGAGCACCCGTTGGGTGAGCTCCGCGTGGGTTGGCACCGGCGTGGCGAGCACGATCGCGTCGAGCTGGGGGTCCTCGAGCAGCTCCTCCAGCTCCCCGGTGAAGCGGGTCGAGCGGTGTGCCGCCGCCAAGCGCTCGCGGCGCTCCTCCTCGGCGTCGCAGCACCACGCAAGCTCCACTCCCGGGAGCGCATCGAAGTTGCGCGCGAGGTTCGGCCCCCAGTAGCCCAGGCCGGCGACGCCGATGCGTACGGTTGCGTCGCTCATCGTCGGATGTGGCGGAGGTTGCCCATCGATGAGCCAAGAGGCTAGCGAGCGGTGGCCCCGTAACTTGCGAGGACCGTCCGCAGGGAGGTCTCAAGCGACAGGCGCTCGGAGTTCTCGGCAAACCAGGTGGCGGTGCTCTCGCGCATCGCCATCCCCGCTTCGTGCACCCTGACGATCGCTTGCGCGATCGTCTCGGGGTGGGGGTTGGGGGCAATCGTGCCGTTCACCCCCTCCTCCACCAGCTCGGTGGCTGCGTTGTCAGGCGCGGCCACCACAACTGCCGGGGTGGAGTGGGATGAGGCCTCCACCACCACCATCCCGTACCCCTCGCGCTCGGAGGGCAGGAGCACACAGAGGGCACGGCGCATATCTGCATCAACGCGCTCCCCCGCGGTGAAGCCGGGAGCGGAGATGAACGAGCCGGCGTCGTACTTGGCGATCGAGGAGTGCAGCGCCTCGCGGTCGGGGCCGTCCCCGTAGAAGACGCCCCGCAGCCCCTCGATCCGCTCGGCCGCGGCCACGACGGCCGCGACACCGACGGTGACGCGCTTCTCGGGGATCAGGCGTCCGGCAAACAGCACCAACGGGTCCGCCTCTCTCGGGGTCGCCGCCTCGGTCGAGCCGGCATAGAGGCCACGTAGGATCGTGATCTCGCCGCTTGAGCCCTGTTCGCGCAAGCGTTGTACGTGCAGCTCGGAGAAGCAGAACGTGCGTTGGGGGACACGTGCGCACAGGCGCTGCACCAGCTCCCCGATGCGCCCCCCCACGCCACCGAGATAGTTGCGCCAGTAGTCGCGGCTCCATACCTCGAACCAGTCAGAGACAAGACGGTAGCGACCAAGCGGGCGCGCCAAAGCGGCCGCCAAGAGTGAGAAATAGGGGAAGGCGCAGGTATGCACGACCTCGTAGCGCCGCCCGTGGCGCAAGAGATGCCATAGCACCCCCGCTCCGAATACCAGTGGCGGCAGGATACGTCGGCGTCCTCCCACGTAGAGTCCCATGCGGGGGCCGGCCTCCACCACGCGTATGCGTGGGTCGATGTCCAGCTCCTCGCCGCGCTCCCACTGACGCAAGGTCAAGTAGGTGACCTCGTGCCCCTCGGCCACCAACCGCTCGGCGAGGTTGCGATACCAACGCTCCGCGCCCCCCACCGTGTAGGGATATAGACAGTCGTAGATCAGGCAGATACGCATCCAACCGGGAGACTGCCAGTTATGGGGTTTCCGCATCGTCCGGTACGATCTCCACACGAAAAGGGCGCCGTTTCTCGAAAGATTGGGCGCCACTTTCGGGCTCGCCGGGGGTTGTCTCGGCGACGGCTTGAACCCGCAAGACGAGTGGCGGGTGCGGGACAGATGACCATGAGCACGGCACAAAGAGAAAGGCCTGCCACCGAGCGGGCCACCGAGGAGTCATCGCCGACATCCGTGTCGGTAGTGATCCCCTGCCTGAATGAGGCCGAGAACATCGAGATGTGCGTCACCACGGCATTGGGGGTTCTCGAGAGCAATGGGCTCGCCGGCGAGGTGCTGGTGGTTGACAACGCCTCCGAGGACGACTCGGCGGCGCTGGCGGCGGCGGCGGGAGCCCGTGTGGTGTCAGAGCCACGGCGCGGCTACGGCAGCGCCTATCTGGCGGGTTTTGAGGCTGCGCAGGGCAAGTACATCGTGATGGCCGACGCCGACCTCACCTACGACTTCGCCGAGATCCCACACTTCGTGGCCGAGCTCGAGGAGGGCGCGGAGCTGGTGATGGGCGATCGCATGGACAACATCCAGCCTGGGGCGATGCCCTGGTTGCACCGCTACATCGGCAACCCCATCCTCACCGGTTTGCTCAACTTCTTCTTCAGCACGGGTGTCAAGGACGCCCATTGCGGCATGAGGGCGCTCCGGCGCGATGTGCTCCCACGGCTCGACCTGCGCACCACCGGCATGGAGTTCGCCTCCGAGATGGTGATCCGTGCCTCCAAGGAGAACCTGCGGATCGCGGAGTTCCCGATCGAATACCACCCTCGCGGCGGAGAGTCGAAGCTGTCGAGCTTCCGCGATGGGTGGCGCCACCTACGCTTCCTGCTTGTGCACTCCCCCACGCACCTGTTCATCATCCCCGGTGCGTTGCTCGCCGGCGTGGGCACGCTGGTTGTGGTCCTCGTGGGCAGCAGCTTCGACATCTTCGGGCGGTTGTGGGGCATCCACGCTCTGATCGGGGGATCGCTGCTGATGGTGATCGGTACGCAAGTACTCGCTCTCGGGCTGTGTGCGCATGCATACGGCACCTACTTCATGAAAGAGCACGATCCCTGGTTCGACGCGATGCGCGCCCGCTTCCGGCTCGAGCATGGGCTGCTGCTCGGTGGGCTGTTCGTGCTCATGGGCTTGATCCTTGGCGGGATCATCGTGGGCACGTGGATCTCGCATGGCCTTGGCTCGCTTGCCAACGAATACATGGCGGTTGTCGCCGCCACGCTTTTGATCGTGGGGATTCAGATCTTCTTTTCTTCGTTCCTCTTGAGCAT